>CBFGYX010000100.1:0-6493 GCA_965653075.1 uncultured bacterium | reverse complement strand
GAAATGAGGTTTTAACAGCGGAGTTGGTAGCTGCGCGAAACGCCTCCGCTCTTCGGGTCGGGGGCGTTTGTTTTTCATGCGCCGAGCGAATCCGGGCGCGGTGTCAGCAACAGGTCAGGCCCGCTCTGAAGGCGGCGCGGTGGACCCCCTGATGATTAACTCGGCTTCAAGGTACACCCGTTCTATGCGGCTTTTGGACCTGTCTTCGATTTCGCCGATGAGCAGTTGCGCCGCGCGCCGGCCCATCTCGTACTTGGGAACGTTGATCGTGGTCAGCGGCTGAGGGAAGTAGTTGAGGATGCTGAGATTGTCGAACCCGATGACGGATACGTCCCCAGGTACCCGGATATCAAGCTCGGCAAGTGCTTTTAGTAGTCCGATGGCCACGAGGTCGTTGTAACACGTAACACCGGTGACGCGGCGCGATTTCTCGCTCGAGAAATACGCTTTCCCGACCCGGTACCCGCTTTCGACTGAGTCTCCCGTAGGGATGATGCCGTCGGGATCGAAAATCAGCCGAGATTCGCTGAATGCCTTCCGAACGCCTGCGATTCGCTCCTCCGTGTGCTCCGAATAATCGGGCCCACCGAAGTGGACGATCTCGGTGTGGCCGAGGTCAATCAAGTGCTTGACAGCGAGCGCTTCGGACCGCACGTTATCGGTATCGACGAGACTTGCCCGCACGCCTCTGATGTTCTCCAGGAGGATGAATGGGACGTGCTGACGCTTGAGCTCGAAGATGTGCATCAAGTCGGTTTCGTCATTCAGGATGGGCGTTACGATGAGTCCGTCGAAATGATGAGCGGAGAACTGCTGCACGATGTCCTGTTCGAGCGAATACTGGCCCTCGGAACTGCTCACGAACACCAGATAGCCCGCCTCATGAGCCACCTCCTGGATGCCGGCCAGTGTCTCCGCGTAATACGGATTGCCGGCCTCCTTGATGAGGTAACCGATACAGCGCGTCCCAGTTGACCGTGTAGCCGTGCCCGCCGTCGGCTGCGGCCGATAATTCAGCTCCGCGATCGCCTGAAGTACTCGTCGCCGCGTGGTCTCGCGTACGATGTCCTTGTTGTTGATGACGGCAGAGACCGTGGATTTTGATACACCGGCGAGCCGGGCGACATCTGCCATGGAGGACGGCTTCATAAGCGAACCTTGGAAGCGGGACACGGGAAGCGAGCTATCAGATTGGGATGAGAAAGTCGTACACGCTATCCGCCGTTCTGCATGATCGATAGATTCCCGGCGCCGGCGGATCTACATGGATCCCAAAACAGATGATAATCGAACGGTTCGATTCGTTCAAATGAGTGGTTGGCGCAGGCGGGGTGAGGATGATTGGCGAGCGTTCGCGTTTGGATAAGCGCCGTCGAGAGCCGCGGGGCCGGCGACCGGCCTCATACGGTTTGCCGATTACCGGCACTCGAAACTCTGCGAATCCTCGATGCTGCCCGAGCCGATGTATTGTGCCACGAGGGGATATGGGCAGAGCGGTCGGGCTCGATTCGGCCACGCGGACATTTCACCTGCCGATGCCTCGATGCGATCAGGTGCGTTTCCTTCTTCCACCCACTCGATAATCGCCGCGAGCGCGTCATATCGGTCGGTGGCGGGACCTCCGGCGCAGTGAGCCATCCCCGGGACGGCGAACAGTCGTACGAATGAAGCAGCCTGTCCGCCTGAGGCGGCATCAACGTCTTCCCACCACCGCCGCGTGTCATGAATTGAAAATACCGGATCACTGACACCGTGCGGGATGATCATCTTGCCGCCGCGCTCGCGAAATGTCGACAGATCAGTAGACTTGGCTGCGATCAGATCCCAGCTCGAGCGCGGAAACTCGTCGGTCGTTGCGTAGAGTTTCCGCGTATCGGTGTCGAAATCGAAGCTAAGCTGATAATCGAGATGCGCACTTGGATTATCGGGTACTGGTTGAGGCGGCGTGGTGAAAAGCGCCGAGAGCGCCGGCGAGCCGAGCGTCACATTGATCGGATAGCGCATGAACCCACCCGCATAAAGCCCGATCTTCCACATACGCCAACCGGTGTGGAACGTGTCACCGGTTCTGCCGCCGATGCCGGCGTCCCATGCCCAATTTGAGTAAAGAGCATCGCCATGACGATTGACGGGGCCGGCTTGTACATCAACAAGCGCCTCTACCTGCGCAGGCAGGAGGCAGCCCCTCGCATTGTCTCCTGTGCAAGTTCGCTTTTCTAACTCCGGGCGGACGCGCTCCGTTGTACATGCAGCAAAGTCGCCGACGATGCCGTCGACGAGGCCATCGAGGCCATCGCACGCATCGAGCACGGCCTCAGACACGAGTTCAAGGTCTTCATCCGAAAACGTACGGTGGAGGAGAGGCTCGTCCGATTCATCCACGAGATCCATCTCACGCGCGAGGCGGGCGAATACTTGCGTATCCCATGCCTGGGCCACCGCTGCGCGTGGTACGTCGAACGCCGGCGCCGTGGCTACGATGCCGTCGAAATGATCAGGAAACCGCTGGGCGAAAATCATCCCCTGCCGTCCGCCATTGGAGCAACCGAAGAAATAAGAGCTCTCCGGTGGCTCATGATAGAACGCCGAGATGAGCGCCCGGCCGATATCGGATACCACTTCAAGCGAGCGCTCCGCGTAGTCCAGACGCGCCTCGTAGTCGAACCCGAAAGCGACTGCACCTTGCCGTGCCGGATCGCTGTTAGTCTGATTGTCGTGACCGGCATCAGTGGAGATCACGGCAAACCCGCGGTCAAGAGCGGACGGCAATCCTGCGCCTACGCCACCGATTGCATCTCCGAGATTGCCGTCCGTCCCACCGCCGCCCTGGAAGAGAAACCGGCCGTTCCAATCTTCGGGAAGTCTCATTCGGAATCCGATCGCGTAGACCTGGCCGTGGGCACCTTCCCGCTCATTCGCCTTGCCGACCACCTCGCAATGGGCGGGCATCGCAGGTGCACCCCCGAATGGACTGCCGGGCGTCGGCGCGACGGCGTCCGATGCTCGATGAGCCACTGCCGTTGTGATGACGATATCATGACCGGTCTCGGCCCCCAGAACCGACGTTAGCGCGGCGCAACGCTCGTCTGTACTCAACTGTTGCTGAAGCGGTATGCTCGATCGGCCGGATGACGACGCACACCCGACGAGGAGTATGACAGCGAAGAACGCGAAAATGACGAGTGGGCGGGGCATGGGGAGGGTGCCCTTAGAAGGCTCAGATAGTTAGTCGTGCGGTCAGCTATGGCTAAATCAGAGGAGAGAGCGAACGGCAGTACGCAATAAGCGACAAGCTTTAAGCTGCTCTGTGCCTCGGAGCATGGCGAGTATGTCCGTTTCCGATGCTCATCAAGCACTGCGGCGCGGATCAGTAGTTATCCGCTGCCCCGTCTGACGACGCGACACGTGAGATCAGAACCGACTACTCGAGACTCCAGGCTCAGCGTTCATACCTCACTCAAACCGAATCCAGTCGATCTCGGCTGCGCCGCCGTCGACATGCGAGAGGCGGAGGTCGAAGACGCCGTCTGAAATGGTGCTTTCAAGCGGGATGCGCACATCTTGCCAGTCCGATGCACCGGAAAGACTGATGTGGACCGGCGTAACGGAGCTACCCCGGATAACGTCCAGGTGCAGCGTGCTCGCCTCCGACGTCAGCGCACGAACGACAAGTGATTCTTCGTTACCGCTGAAAGTAACCGAGTTGAAGGTCACCCACGCGCCCGGTGATTCGAGACGTGCCTTCCATCCTGCGAATGTATCGGTGGAATCCAGGAATGCGATGGAGACGCCCTCCTGACTCAGCGCCGTGTATCGATCGAGGTGGATCTCACTGTTCGATGGTACCAACCCGATGCCGCGCTCACTCGGGACGATCTGCTGGATGGTGCCGTCCGGGTTGAAAAACAGGCTGTCGGCCCGCATCGACCGGTTCTTGTCGAAGTGAGGCGAGCGATCGTTATGGTGATAGAAGAGATACCACTGGCCATCGTATTCGACCATCGAATGGTGGTTTGTCCAGCATTCAGACGGGTGTTCATCCATGATGATACCCTTGTACTCGAACGGCCCGAGCGGATTATCACCCATGCCGTATACGAGGGCTTCCGTCTTTTCAATGACGTGGGGGAAGGTGAAGTAGTATATCCCGTTGCGCTCGAACACGAACGGTCCCTCCTTGAATCCTTCCGGCAGGTCCATGATTTCCTGTGGCTCCGACGCCAGCTCGAGCATGTTATCCTTTAGCTTCGCGCCCATGAGCCGGCCCAGTGCCCAGTAGATGTAGGCTTGTCCGTCGGTATCGATCAAGATATTGGGATCAATGCCGTGGATTCCCTCAATCGGCGTAGGCTCCGGGGTGAACGGGCCATAAGGTGTGTCGGAAGTGGCGACCCCGATCCGGCGTCCGCCGAAGCCCTTCGTCGAGTCACCGACGGACGGGAAGTAAAAATAGTATTTCCCGTTGGCATAGTGGGCGTCCGGCGCCCACATCGTATTCGACGTGGCGTCTACCCAGGGCACGTCCTTCTGGTCGAGGATCACGCCATGGTCGGTCCAATCGACCAGATTCTCCGACGAGTACACGTGATAGTCCTTCATACAGAACCAATCCGTACCGCAGTCCACATCATGCGACGGATAGACGTAGACGCGTCCCTCAAAAACCCGGGCGGTCGGATCGGCCGTAAATTGATCAACCGAGAGCGGATTCTGCGCTGCTGCCGGTAAACTCCATAGCAGGATTACACCGAGAAGGATTGTAAGCCGGAGAGCTTTCATGTCGAGCTCCTATTGGATGTGATGTCGTGAGATGGAGGTACGCCGAGACGTCCCCACGCGTGCGTGAGCAAATAATCGCACCTCAGCGGGCTGTCCGCAACATGCAGGTCAAGGACGATCAAGTTCTCGCTACGGTTTATGAAGAGCCCTCCGCAGTCGGCATGACCGACCGGGAGGGCTGTGTATCTGTTACGGTCTGACGGAGAGCGAACGACTGACGCGGATGTCCGACGATGACGCGCCAACTTCGACGGAGACCGTGCCTGGCTCGATCGTCCAGCTCTCCGTCTCCGTGTTCCAGTAAGCGACATCGGCCGGCTCCAGCGAAAACGAGACGGTGCCGGTCTCACCAGGCGCCAGCGTGATGCGGTCGAAGCCTCGCAACTCTCTGATCGGACGTGCAACCGAGGATTCGGGGTAGGAGACGTACAACTGAACCACCTCGTCTCCCGCTATCGATCCTGTGTTCGTGACGTCGACGCTAATCGTTACGGAGCTGCCGGCTGCAAGCGCGTCAGTGTTTGCGCGGAGGTTCTCATACGAGAACGTCGTATAGCTCAGACCATGACCAAATGCGTACAGCGGCTCACCGTGAAAGTACTTGTACGTTCGGTTCGCCATGTCATAATCCTCAAAGTGAGGTAGGTCATCCGTCGACCGGTAGAACGTTACCGGTAGTCGCCCTGCCGGATTATGATTGCCGACCAGTACATCGGCAACGGCCGTACCGCCGGCTTGACCGGGATACCATGCCTGAAGGATCGCGTCCACATGCTCATCTGCCCAGGGAAACGCAATCGCACTTCCCGAGAGGTTGACGAGTACGATGGGAGTGCCGGTCTCATGAAGGCGCCGCAGAAGCTGCTGCTGAAGCTCCGGGAGCTCGATCTCGACGCGGTCTCCACCGACAAAGCCTTCATAATCCACCGGCATGGCCTCGCCTTCGAGCTGACCCGAAATACCGCCGACAAAAACGACTGCATCGGCGGACTCAGCCGCTGCCACGGCAGCCTCGACGCCCTCATCAACCGGGGGCGTACGCCATTCGACGGTGACCATCATCGGCCCGTCTCCCTGGGTGTATTCGAGCCGCAGGGGTAGCGATGCGTTATCCGGAAGGTGCCGGGTGACGCGAACCTCTCGCTCCACGTTCTCCTCACCTGGAGGCGGCGTCCACGAGTCGATGAAGGCTTCTCCGTCCACGATCAGGCGGAAACCTCCACGTCCTGTCACGACGAGCTCATACTCACCCTCGGCGGTGGTCAGGAGCTCACCATTCCACCGTGCCGACATGCCGCGATCCGGGACACCCGGAGGCATGCTCCTGAAACGCTGACGCGAGCCCAGATCAAAGTTCAGCGGACGTTCGGTTCGGCGAGCAACAGGCTCGCCCGACAGCGTGGGATTATCGAAGTACTCGCCATGAAACCAGCCTGAGGCGATGGTCCGCACGGTGTCGGGCCGCGCTGCGTAATCGACGCCGTACGCGTAGATGACCTCGACTTCGGCCGGCTCGAGCGCGGCTTTGATCCCGTCCAGCACGGTGACGGGTGCGTACGGAACGCCGTTATAGTTTCCGACAAGCGCCTGCACAGAGGTAGCGTTCGGGCCGATCACGGCTACCCGGCGCACTTTCCTCGTATCCAGCGGAAGCATGGGCTCTCCTGATGCGCCGGGCGCGTTCTTCAACAGCACCATCGATTCGCGCACGGCC
>CBFGYX010000099.1:0-6498 GCA_965653075.1 uncultured bacterium | reverse complement strand
GATGACAATTTCTTTGGACATACACGATGGCGGCGCCTCGGCACTGAAGGACGGCTGTCGCGCGAGGGGCCCTTATCGTAGATACTTCCGTCGAAACCGTGTTTGCGTAGCTCGGAAGAAAAGGTGTCTTCGGCCGGGTGAGCCGAAAGAAGGATGGGCCACAGAGCAGAGGCCGGGTCATCCTGCGATGGTTCCGCAGTCGATAACCCGCCGGGGCGAGACAATAATCCGTCCGTCGAGGGTGCGAAACGCCTCGAACTAAGGATTAAAAGACTTGTGAGGATAGCAGAGAAACTCGCGTAAATCACGCGGCTCTCGCCGAATGGGTGTTGCAAAACGAAACCGAGGGCTAAATCCTCATACGGCGGCCCAAAGTCAGGCATACCGTGTAACTCGATGAGCGGTCACTACTTTCCGGCGCGGATGCGGCCTTTACACACGTGCCGCTATTGCCTTCAACAACCAGCGGGAGGAATTGTGAACAACACTCCCGCTCTGAACTCGACTTTCTACCGGTGCGAACCGTACGATAGCCGTTCGAAAGAGTTAATTGTGTAATCTCTCCAGAGCAAGAAATGATCCCCTGCAGGTACTTTAACAGAAATTTACGTGGCTTTCGGTGCAGTAGACGCCGGCAGTGTTTAAATACCTCTTCTCCGAACATCGCATCCGCGGTGCGAACAACGGCTGTGGGGCCGAGCCTCGAACTTATTCGATTTGTATAAATGTCGGAATCGCGCACGGAATTTCCCTCCAGATCTAACGGACCGCGCCATAGTGAACCGCGAGGTGGAGGCATCGCCGGCGATCGCAAGCCGGGCCTCGAAGGTGTGGTCGCGCTCGATTCCGAATTGGGATATATCGATGGCGCAAAGGGTGAGCTTATTTATCGCGGATACGATATCAGCCAGCTCACGCGGCTCACGTCATTCGAAGAGGTGGCGTTTTTGTTATGGAACGGCCACCTGCCCAATCGCCGAGAACTAGACGACTTGCACCGGCAGCTCCGCGCTGAGCGCGCGCTCCCGCCGATGGTGCTTGACATCCTCCGTGCGTCACCCGAAGATGCTGAGCCGATGGCCGTGGTTCGAACGGCCGTATCCGCGCTTGCGATCTTCGATGGAGAGACGGAAGATGACAGCCGCGAGGCCAACTATCGCAAGTCCATCCGGCTCACGGCGCGCATCCCAACCATTATAGCATCGTTCGCCCGGCTGAGAAAGGGCCTGGAACCGGTGAAGCCCCTTGGCGACCGCTCGACCGCGTTCAACTTCCTCTACATGCTCAACGGCGAGGAGCCGGGAGAGGCTGCCGAGAAGACGTTCGACGCGTGCCTTGTATTGCACGCGGAGCATGGGCTGAACGCATCCACCTTCGCAGGACGCGTCATCGGGTCAACACTATCCGATATGTATTCTGCGATTGCAGGAGCGATCGGAGCGCTGAAAGGTCCGCTTCATGGCGGTGCCAATATAAAAGTAATGGAATCCCTGCTTGATATCGATCGCACGGGCACCGATCCTTCCGAGTACGTGAGAGCAAAGCTCGCGGCTCGCGAGCGTGTGATGGGCTTCGGCCACCGGGTCTACAAGACGATGGACCCGCGGGCGACGCTCTTGCGGGAGATGGTCGAGGCCGTCAGCGAAGAGCGGGACTCGCGCAAGTGGTACGACATGAGCGTAAAGATCATGGAGACCGTGGAGCAGGAGAAGGGACTTTATCCAAATGTCGACTTCTTCAGCGCGTCGGTTTACTATATGCTGGGCATTGACGTTGATCTCTACACACCCATATTCGCAATGAGCCGAATCACCGGCTGGACCGCGCACTTGCTCGAGCAGTGGGAGGAAAACCGGCTCATTCGCCCTCGGGCCGAATACGTAGGGCCGCGCGATCTCGTCGTGGTTCCGCTCGAGAAACGGTAGGACGAATGCATTTACGGGCCGGAAAGGCCCTTCTTCATAACGCTTCGCATAAGGCGCATCATCCGATAGTCACCCCTCAACATGGGCAACGGACAACAAACAAAATCCCGCACTCCACGATTGCTGGCGTTCTACGCATCGCCGGTGGGGCGGAAGGTCTGGACCGGCATTACCGGCCTGGCACTGACGATCTTCGTACTCGTCCACATGATCGGCAACCTCTCATACTTTGCCATCGATCCGGACGCATATAACCTCTACTCCAACTTCCTGCTCAGCCTGGGGCCGGTGCTCTACCTGATCGAGGCGGTGCTGCTGGTCTTCTTCGTCTTCCACGTGACGCTCGGCATCGGCATCTGGATGCGCACGCGGAAGGCGAGGAAAGTTAATTATGAGCGCTACGCTACGAAGGGCAAGCCATCGTTGCAGGGCGTTAGCTCCCGCAGCATGATTATCACCGGAATCGTGCTGTTCGTCTTTGTTATCGTCCACTTGGCGTCATTCAAGTTCGGGACGTATTACGAGACGACGATCGCCGGCGAAACCGTGCGCGACTTGCGGCGCCTGCTCGAGGAGAAGTTCGTGACGCCGACCTATGCGTTCGGCTACACGGCGGTGATGTTGCTGCTGGCGCTACACCTTCGCCACGGCTTCTGGAGCGCGTTGCAGTCAATCGGCGCGATGAAGCCGCGGTGGACGCCGGTTATCTACACCCTGGGAACCATCCTGGGTCTGCTGATCGCGATCGGCTTCTTAGTCCTGCCGCTCTACATCTACTTCACCGCTTAAAGGCTCCATCAAGATGAAACTCGATTCGAAGATCCCGTCCGGGCCAATTACGGAGAAGTGGGATCGATATAAGGGGGATGCGAAACTGGTCAACCCCGCCAACAAGCGTAAGTACACGGTCATCGTCGTCGGAACGGGCCTTGCCGGTGCGTCTGCAGCGGCTACACTTGCCGAGCTGGGATACAACGTCAAGGCGTACACCATTCTCGACTCTGCCCGTCGCGCCCATAGCATCGCGGCGCAAGGAGGTATCAATGCCGCGAAGAACTATCCGAATGACGGCGACACCATCTGGAGGCTCTTTCACGACACGGTGAAAGGCGGTGACTACCGTGCTCGCGAGGCCAATGTCTACCGCCTGGCTCAGGTGAGTAACAACATCATCGACCAGTGTGTGGCGCAGGGTGTACCGTTCGCCCGCGATTACGGCGGACTCCTGGATAACCGCTCGTTCGGAGGCGCGCAGGTTTCGCGTACCTTCTACGCACGCGGTCAAACGGGCCAGCAATTGTTGCTTGGTGCGTACCAGGCGATGAGCCGCCAGGTCGAGACGGGGCGCGTTAAGATGTTCACGCGCCGCGAGATGCTCGACCTCGTGGTGATCGACGGCAAAGCGAGGGGGATCATCACGCGCAACCTCATCACCGGTGAACTCGAGCGGCACGAGGCCGATGCTGTCCTGCTATGCACGGGCGGTTACGGTAATGCCTATTATCTGTCGACAAACGCCAAGAACTCCAATGCAACCGCCGCCTGGCGTTGCTATAAGCGTGGCGCCGGTTTTGCCAACCCCGCCTTTACCCAGATCCACCCCACATGCATACCCGTCTCGGGCGACTATCAGTCGAAGCTCACGCTCATGAGCGAGAGCTTGCGCAACGACGGCCGGGTGTGGGTGCCGAAGAACGAGGGCGACAACCGTGCCCCGACCGACATCCCCGAAGATGAGCGCGACTATTACCTGGAGCGTCGTTATCCGAGTTTCGGGAACCTGGTACCGAGGGATGTTGCCTCTCGTAACGCCAAAGCCGTATGCGATGAGGGCCGCGGCGTAGGCGCTACGTGCCGCGCCGTCTACCTGGATTTCCGCGATGCGATTCAGCGCCTGGGCGTCGACGGGATTTCCGCGCGGTACGGCAACCTGTTCGACATGTACTACAACATCACGGGCGAGAATCCATACCACACGCCGATGCGCATCTACCCCGCCGTCCATTACACGATGGGTGGACTCTGGGTGGATTATGAGTTGATGAGCACCATCCCCGGCTTGTTTGTGCTCGGCGAGGCCAACTTCTCCGACCACGGTGCCAACCGCCTCGGTGCGAGTGCGCTGATGCAGGGCCTTGCCGACGGCTACTTCATTATTCCCTATACGCTCGGCAACTACCTGGCGAACGTGGGTCCGGCCTCCTCGTCCGCTATCGACCACAGCGCATTTGCCGAGGCCGAGAATGACGCGCGCAGCCGCATCGAACGCTTGCTCAATATCCGGGGCGAGAAGACGGTGACGGAGTTCCACCGCGAGCTTGGGCTGATCATGTGGGATAAGGTCGGGATGTCGCGCACGAGCGAAGGACTGACGCAGGCTATTGCTGAGATACGCTCTTTGCGCGACGAGTTCTGGCAGAACCTCCGCCTCCCGGGTGTGGCCGAGACGTATAACAAGAACCTGGAATACGCCACGCGGCTATCCGACTACTTTGAATTGGGTGAGCTGATGGCAAAAGACGCGCTCCAGCGCGAAGAGTCGTGCGGCGGGCACTTCAGGGAGGAGTACCAGACCGAAGAGGGGGAGGCGCTCCGCCGCGACGAGGAGTTTTCGTTTGTGGGCACGTGGGAATTCCGGGGCGACGATGCCGAGCCCGTCCTGCATAAAGAAGATCTCACGTTTGAGAACGTCGAGTTGACCACGCGCAGCTATAAGTAATCGTAAGTAGCCCTCTACTTACTTTCAGTAAATCGCATTCCAGACCGGGTATATAGAAATGGCAAGCGAAACGATGACCATCCACCTACGAATCTGGCGTCAGTCCGGCAGCGGACAGTCAGGCCGGTTCGTGGATTATACCGTGGATGACGCTGATCCCAACATGTCTTTTCTCGAACTGCTCGATGTACTGAACGAGCAGCTCATCAAGAAAGGCGAAGACCCGGTCGAGTTCGATCACGACTGCCGAGAAGGTATCTGCGGATCGTGCGGGGTGGTCATCAACGGCCAGGCGCATGGACCGCAGCAGCGGACGGCCGCGTGCCAGCTGCATATGCGGCACTATTCCAACGGCGATAAGATCGTCGTCGAGCCGTGGCGCGCCTCCGGCTTCCCTCTGATCAAGGACCTCGTCGTCGACCGCTCGGCGCTCGATAGAATTGTCGAGGCCGGCGGCTATGTGTCGGTCAGCACGGGTGGTGCGCCGGATGCCAACGCCATCCCGGTTTCGAAAGAGGTCTCTGATCAGTCGTTTGACTTCGCTACCTGCATTGGCTGCGGTGCATGCGTCGCATCGTGCCCGAATGCTTCTGCGTCGTTATTTACGGCCGCCAAGATTGCGCACTTGAACCTGCTTCCGCAGGGCGAGCCCGAACGCGATCGCCGCGTGGTCAACATGGTCGAGCAGATGGAGAAAGAAGGATTTGGCGACTGCTCAAATCACGGTGAGTGCGAGGCCGCATGCCCGGTCGGAATATCGATCCAGTCGATTGCGCTTATGCGGCGCGACTACATGCGGGCTAAGGTCCGGCAGTAGTCAGGAGGCCCTCCGAGCGATGAGCATGTCGCGGAGGACGCGCTGCTCTGTCTCGACCTCCATCAGACGGTGCTTAACGATGTCGCCAATGCTCACGATGCCGACGAGACGGCCGTCGTCGACTACCGGCAGATGGCGCATCCGGTAGCGCGTGATCCAGTTCATCACGTCGACCACGTCGTCTGAAGGATCGCACGTGCGCACATCACGGGCCATCACGTCGTCGACGGTTGCAGTGGGTTCGATCTTCCCCTCTGCAGCGATATGGCGGACGATGTCGCGCTCAGAAACGATGCCGGCGATGCCGTCATTTTCGTCGAGGACGAGAAGCGCACCGATGTTGTGCCGGCTCAATTCTCGCGTCACGTCTGATAACGATGTGCCGCCGGTTACTGTGACGACGTTGCCTTCCTTCCGCTCAATTATGTCGGCTACCTTCATGGATGTCAGTCTTGTTTAGTGCAAGACATATCTCCACGCCGACAGCGTCTTCCGGGTCCTGTTTTGAAACCGGAATACAAGGTGTGTTACATCCGATGCACCTCTAACGGCGAGGAGGCTGAACGCTTCTACATATAAAAAGGGGGATAGAGCGTGGCTCCATCCCCCTTTATCAATGTCGGAAAAACAGACCGATTACGTGTTGATCGTAAGGCTCTGGCCGACCCGGATGGTGTTGCCGCGCAGGTTGTTCCAGGCACGGATCTCGGTGATTGAAACACCGTAGCGGTTTGCAATGCGCGACAACGTATCCCCGCGTTCGACGCGGTGCGTGATCGAACCGCCGCCTTCTGAGTGGATTGTGAGCCTCTGGCCTACGCGGATATTGTTGGTGCGGAGGTTGTTCCAGCCCCGGATGGCCGAGATGGAGACGCCGTAACGATTTGCAATGCGCGACAACGTATCACCGCGTTCGACGCGGTGCGTAATCGAACCGCCGCCTTCTGAGTGGATTGTGAGCCTCTGGCCTACGCGGATATTATTGGTGCGGAGGTTGTTCCAGCCCCGGATGGCCGAGATGGAGACGCCGTAACGAT
>CBFGYX010000098.1:0-6510 GCA_965653075.1 uncultured bacterium | reverse complement strand
CGTCGTCCGAGAAAAGCGGCGCGACCAGCAGGTCCGATCCGAAGAGGTACTGATCCTCGATCAGCCACGACGTCGGGTCATTCGGATACTCGATAAATAGCGCTCGCATCATCGGCAGGCCGCGGTTCGAGGCGTCGACCGACTGCCCGTAGATATAGGGCATCAGGCTGTAGCGCAGGTTCATGGCGTTGCGGAAGTCGACCACGAGCTCCTCGTCGTATTCCCACGGCTCACGCGGCGGCGCGCCGTGCGTGCGCGTGTGCGAGGTCAGCGCGCCAAACGGCGTCCAGCGGCGGTAGAGTTCGCGCGGCGCGGGGTCGACAAATCCGCCGATGTCATGGCTCCAGTACGTGAAGCCCGAGAGTCCCATCGAGAGCCCGGCGCGCAGCGAGGCCGCCATCGCGGCATCGGTGTTCTCGGCGTCGCCCCCCCAGTGCAGCGGATAGCGCTGGCTTCCGGCCCAGGCGCTGCGGCCCCAGATGACGCCGCCGCCGGCGACATCGCGCGTGAGATTGAAGACGACGTCGTTGTAGCGCACGGGATACAGGTTGTGCTCATACCAGCCGGTGCGTCCGGAGTGATACAGCCCGTGCAGCGGGGCATCCTCGCCGAAGTCGGCCTTGATAACGCTCACGCCCATCTCGAGCAGCCCGCGCAGCTTGCCCTCGTACCAGGCCACGGCATCCGGATTGCTGAAATCGAGGATGGCGTCTTCGTAGGGCAACACGCCGCCTTCGTTTTTAACGTGGTAGCCGTTCTCGACGATCTCCCGCCAGAGGCGGTTCTTGCTCGTGAAGTAGGTGAGCTGCCAGAGGCTGATGTTGAAGCCCTGATCGCGCAGGTCGGCCACCATGCGGGCGGGGGCGTCGAAGCGTGACTCCGCAAACAAATAATCATTGCGCCAGTCGACCTCGAACCAGCCCGTGTCGAGATGCAGCACATCGGTCGGGATCTGGTAGTCGCGAAGTTGCTGCGCCACGCGCCGCACCTGCGCCTCGTTGTCGTATGTGATGCGGCTCATCCAGAGGCCAAAGCTCCACAGCGGCGGCACGGGGCTCCGGCCCGAGACGGCGGTGTATTCGGCAAGGATGTCCTTCGGCCCGCCCATGAACACGAACAGATCGATCAGTTCGTCGCCCGTGTAAAGGGTCGTGTGGGAGTCAAAGTCGTGCCCGAAGTCCATCGTCACGGGCGTGCTCGTGTGGGCGAACATCCCATAACCATTCGAGCTCATGAAGAACGGCACGGCCTTGTACTGCTCGTGCGTCATCACGCCCATGCCGTCGCGCGTGTAGGCCACCACTTTCTGACCGCGCTTGTTCAGGCGCGTGGTGGTCTCGCCTCCGCCGTAGATCTTCTCGTCGTGCCGGAGTTCGAACGTCGCGGCGGTGCTGCGCCCGAGGTCGCGCGCCCGCCGGACGAACGAGAATGGGATGTAGGGCGCATAGGAGCTCGGCTCGCCGAGCGATTGCGTCTGCGTGAGCAAGCGGCCGTCGGCATCATAGAACTCTATGCGCCACGGATTCCGCTGGATCCGCACCTGCGCATGGTCGCTTGTATAGGTTATGGACGCACCGTCATCGTCCATCCGCCAGGCGTCCCGCGCCGAAGAAACCGGGCCGTCGAGCATGAGCGATTCCTCGTTCCGCATCATCTCGATCGGCACGTGGCGCGTGTTCATCCGCAGCCGCACCGTGCGCGGGCTGACGAAGTCGATCGAGAACGGAAGCGCGGGATCCTGGTCGTACTCGGTGCCGGGGAATTCCGTCGATTCAGCGCGGCTGAGCCCGACATCCAGTTTGTTGAACGACAGGCTTGGCTGCTTTTCGTAGCGATCCCACCGGATCAAGCCCTCTCCCGAGGCGGCGTCAAAGGACGCCAGCTCGGCGCCGACGAAATACGTGGAGGCGAGATCCTGAAAATGCTCGCTCACGTCCGGCACGTGGCCGATAACCTCCTGTGCCGCCAGATTTTTTGGGATTAACGCTGCGGTGATCAGCAGGGTGCCGGCGGCGAACAGGCTCGAACGGATGATAATTCGGGGCATGTCGACTCCTTTCTGGGCGATGACGCGGGTGGAGGGGACTGGCAAAGCTATCGCTCCTGAGTATTAAATCAATTTGATTGACGAATTAAGTCGTCAGACTTGAGGCACTAGACACGGGATTAACGCAGTCTTAACAAACGGCGAAATAGCGACACGTCACTTCGTCGGGCTCTTCTTGACTGGCACGGTGTATGATGCAGGGTTGTTGGTTCTTGGTTGTTGGTTGTTGGTTGAATGCGTTGCTCGTCGCTTCTGCTCATAGCTCACGGCTCTTAACTGACGACCGACAACGCAAAGCCGAAACACTGAAAACTGACGACTGTCGACTGACCACTTCCTCAACAGTCCATGCCCGACGTAAAAGACTATTATAAAATTCTGGGTGTATCCGAGAAGGCTTCGGCGGATGAGATCAAGAAGGCGTATCGCCGGCTTGCACGCGAGCACCATCCCGACAGGAATCCGGATCGGCCTGATGCTGAGGAGCGCTTCAAAGAGGTCCAGGAAGCGTATTCCATCGTCGGCGATGCGGAGAAGCGGCAGAAGTACGATGCCATGCGGCGCAACCCGTTCGGTTACGGAGGCCACGGTTTTGGCGCAGGCAACGGCGGCCGGTCGTACCGCTCGGCTGACGGCACGTATATGCATTTTGAGGACGCCACAGGCGGCGGTTTCCAGGATGTGTTCGGCGGCGGTGCCGGCGGTGGCTTCGGTGATATCTTCAGCCGGTTTTTCGGAGGTGCCGATCCTACCGGTCGTCAGACGCGTCAGCGTGGTGGAATGCCCGGGCGGGATATCGAAACCACGCTCCGGCTGACATTCGCCCAGGCACTGAAAGGCGGGAAGCGGGAGGTCACGCTTCCGACCGGCGAAAAAGTTCGGCTGGAAATTCCGCGCGGCGTAGAAGACGGCTTCAAGATTCGGCTCCGCGGCCGTGGCGAGAAAGGCGCCACCGGCGTCCGCGGCAATCTCTATGTGACATTCGAAGTGGAACCAGATCCGCGATTTACCCGCGACGGAAACGACCTGCACACGCGTACCGAAGTCAGCGTCTTCGAGGCGATGGTCGGCACAAAGCGCAGCGTAACCACGGCGTACGGCAAGCGAATCCGCATCACCATTCCGCCGGGCACGCAGCCGGGCGAGAAGCTGCGGCTGCGCGACCAGGGTGTCCAGACCGATTCATCTACGGGCGACCTGTTTGTAGAGATCGTGGTGCACGTCCCGCGCGACCTCTCACCCGAGCAGCAGAACGAAGTCGCTCGGCTCGCCGGAAAGCTGGGATACCCCGGACTATAACGCCGGCCGAACCGGTTTCATGTGAGCGGATGGAGTGGAGGCGTAGATTCCCTCGACCTGCTTCGACTTTCGACCCCTTCGATCCAACAGCCTCCGCCCCTCGTTAGAAATGCGCCGCGCGTCGATCCATGGCCTCGCCGGACTGCTTATCGCGGTGGCGTGCACCGCGCTCGCGCCGAGCTTCTTGCTTGCGCAGCATCGTCTGATCGAGCCGGAGTCGCGCCACGCTGAGGGCGAGCGCCTTCGGCAGCGTGTTGCGACGGTCGATTCCGTCATCACCCTACGGACGCGCCGCGTGCATGATGGACGTGTCGACGTTCAGTCGGGCCTGGTTCGCGCGCGCTACCGCATCGACGCCGACGACAGACGCGCCGCCCGCCGCGGGAACGACCCGTTCAGCTTCCTCCGCCCGCTCGCCGATGAACTCGGGATTGCAGACCCCACGACTCAACTCGTTCTCGATGAAGACCTCAACCTGCCGCATAGTCGCCACCTGACCTTCCGGCAGGTGCTCGATGGCACGCCGGTCCTCGGCGCGTATGTGCGAATCAACATCGGCGTCGACGGCAAGCCCACGATGGTCCTCAATGGTTTCCGTCCGCACGTTGCCGGCGCCGAGCTTCCGGCTGCTACGATTGATGCTGAGGCCGCCGCGCAGATCGCTGCGAACCAGGCCGGTCGGACCATCCTCCTGCTCGGCGAGCCCGAAGAAGTGATCTACGCCAATGATCCGCCGCGTCGCGCGTGGCATCTCGTGGCGCGCGCTACTGCAGGCCCGGCCGAGTGGTCCATTCTGATTGACGCCGCCACGGGAGACGTGCTTGCGTGGATCGACCAGCGAACGCATGCGCACGAGTCGACCG
Organism: uncultured bacterium; assembly: GCA_965653075.1. Classification (GTDB taxonomy): domain Bacteria; phylum Bacteroidota; class Rhodothermia; order Rhodothermales; family CAZKDQ01; genus CAZRTY01. The sequence continues at coordinate 2,301 of CBFGYX010000098.1, read as the reverse complement.
GGCAAATCGCAGCTGATATCGATGCAGCTGATGACGGGCTTCGAACATCGAACCCGTATGCAATTGAAATTGCGAACGACGTGCAATGGGTTGCCACCGTCGACGGCCGCGGCTTTGTCTTCGATCCCGACCCGCTCACGTCGGCAGGCGTCGAGTACGGCCCGCCGTACATCGATGCCGACAACGCCGACATCCCCGAACTCAACGCCGAGCGCGTCGAGGCACCGCTCCGTGATATTTCGTACTGGAGCGACGGGCTTTACCGCCTCTCCGGGCCATATGTGGACATCGTCGGCACCTCCTCGAGCGATTTCCAGTACACCCCGCCGGCGCTCGCGGATGCGCACGGCTTCGACCTCACGCGGGGCCACGAACATTTCGAAGCCGTCAACTCCTATTTCCACATCGATCAAAGCCAGCGGTACGTGCAGACCGCCGTACCCGAAATTCCCATCCATAACTTCCCGGTACGTGTCAATCCGCGGGCATGGGCGCAGGACAATTCGACATACACGCCGGGCGCCGACCCGCGAACAGATGGCTTCATTCGCTTCGGCACGGGCGGCATCGACGATGCCGAAGATGCGCACGTCATCCTGCACGAGTATGCCCACGCGCTTCTCGAGGTCTCGGCGCGCAACCTGCGCGTGGGGTCGCTGGAGGGACAGGCGCTGCACGAAGGCTGGGCCGATTACTGGGCGGTGTCGTACACGCGCGAGCTGATCGAGTCGGGCGCCGTGCCGCCGCGCGACTGGCGGAAGGTCTTCACGTGGGACGGTAATGAGTCGTGGGAAGGTCGGTACCTCGAGCATAGCGGCATCTACCCGGACGACGCGCCCTGCTCGCGCGGCGGCGCATGTAACATCTATAATGACGGCACGCTCTGGGCCACCACCCTGATGGAGGTCTATGATGTGCTGGGGAGGCACACGACCGACCGGCTGAATCTGCTTTCACATCTTTATTTGATTCCGCCGGCCACGCTGCAGGATGCGGCCGAGGCGATCATCCAGGCTGATCTCGACTACCACGACGGCGCGCACCTCTCAACACTGCTCGACGTTTTCGGCCGGCGCGGTTTCGTGCAGACGGCCGAGTTCGCGCCGAGGGTGCACCACGAGCCGCCGCCTTCCACCGAGCGCACAACCGGTACGCTGGGCTTTACCGCCTACATCACGGGAGAAACGCCGCCCGACGTCGCCTACTTTGTTCGTCTGGTCGATGAGGCCGCGGAAGAACGCACGGCGTTCGTCCATCAATCAGATTCCACCTACGTCCTTGACATTCCGCTTTCGGCCGGGTATTCGGTGGTCCGGTATTACATCGAGGTCGTCGGGCCTGCCGGCACCGTCACGCGACTACCAGTGAACGCACCGGACGCCTTCTTTGCCGTCGAGACCGGGCCGGATCTCGATCCGCCGGTGATTTCGCACGACCCGCCGATGACGGTGAGTCATCCGGCGTGGCCGGCGACGATCTCGGCGCACATCACCGATCGGATGGGCATCGACTCGGCGTGGGTGAGTTATGCGTCTTCCGGCGGCGAGGGCACTTTCGGACTCGTGCAAACGGCAGATGACTTCACCGGCACCTTCCCGAACATTGACCTCGCGCCCGGCGATATCGTCACCTATCACATTCACTCGCGCGACAATGCCTTGGCGGGGAATACCGCGTCGGCAGGTCCGTTCGCGATGGAGGTCGTGAGTGATATCACCATCCGCCGTTTTCGTATTGAATGTAATGATGACGGCCTGACGGCATCGGGTGTGTGGGATTGTGGGATCCCCGCACTCGGAACGCACATCGCGTGGGAAGGCGAAGCTGCGTGGCATGCCTCGTTTGGCAGAGCGGCGGATGTGTCGTCGCTCATGATCCCACCCGTACGCATCGGCACTGCCGAGTCGCCGCACCTCATTTTCTGGCACTGGCACGACTTTGACGGCGGCGCGGCATCCATCCCCCCCCACCAGAACAACGTATCCGCCGGCGGCAACGTGAAGTATTCCGTGGATGGTGGCGATTCCTGGAGCGTCGCCGAGCCCGAGGACCCGTACGCGGCCGCATTCAACTCCGATCATCCGCTTGCCGGTGAGCCGTCGTTCGCGGGGTATAGCTTCGGCTGGCGGCGTGCGGTCGTGCCGCTGCCGGTGGCGGACTCCGTCTGGGTGCGGTTCGACGCGGCGCAGAGCGAGAACATGGCGGGCCAAGCCGTAGGCTGGTATGTCGACGACGTCACCTTTGTAGCGCGGCATCCATCCCCCCCCACCAGAACAACGTATCCGCCGGCGGCAACGTGAA
>CBFGYX010000097.1:0-6573 GCA_965653075.1 uncultured bacterium | reverse complement strand
CCGGGCCTTTTCTGTTGAGGGTTTGGCTGACTGTTGAACAATCATCCTCTCAGGCAAAAGAACAAACCGAACAGATCAAGCCTGCTCCAGACTTGATCCGGCAAGCGATGCGACACGAGCCGCAGGCAACTGACGAGTTCAGCGAGAAGGAGCGACTACGCCGTACTTCCGTACGCCGCAGAGCTTTCACCGGACCCGTAGGAGCGACCACGACGCGGACTGCAGAGCTGATCGATTTTTCAACGGCCTGTCAGCGGAACCGGATGTCCTTGACGATCTCCGTCCCAAGCGAGTCGTTCAGCTTCTTGCGCCACTGGGAGCGGTTCATGTGAAGCTCCGCGCGCCAGATGGCCGATGTGAGTTGCACAACCAGCACGTTGCTTTCCAACCAGACACGACGCGTCGCCGCATTGATTTCAGGGCCGGCTAACGCTGCCCACGCCTCGATCGTCCGAGCTGCGTCGATCTTGTCACCGACGCCCATCGTACTGATGACGTTCTGCAGAACATCGCCCAGCTTTTTCGGTCCGGATCCCACCTTCGCTCCTGATCTATATTGGATTCGCAAAGCTATGGCCCTCATGTGCAGCGATCAAACGGCCCGCATGGAACCGGCCGTGGATTGTTTCCCCTAAACGTCGCCCACGATAACTCGTAACCTCCTCGACTTCCTATCGCAAGGTTCATTCGCCGGGTTACGCCTTCGATGTCATCCACTTAAATCAATTATTGCAAAAATGGTGGCGACCCCGTCTGCCCAGTTCAACATTCGATCCGGGTCTGCGTCAAACGGCGCTTGTGCAAATTTATGCACCTACCATTCCACTCCGCGGACAGCCGTCATCGATTAACGCCGACCGACTAATGCCGAGACTGTGCACTTCCGGATCTTTTGCGGTGCGTACATCCGTCGCGTTGCTATTTCTGATTGGCGTCATTGCGGCGGCGGGTCCATCCGAAGCAGACGCACAAGCAGTTCGGGACACGATCCGCCTTGATCTGAATGCCGCCATCATTCGGTCGATCGACGTAAGCCCGGAGATCGCCGCCGTCGCTGCACGGCGTGACTTCGCCCGCGCCCGGCACCAGTTTGCCCAAGCCAACCGATTCCTTACGAGCATTCGTCTGACGACGCTTCACACGTTCGCTCCCGGCTTAACTGATGGTAGTGGACTCTTTCCCGACGACCGGCTGTATCTCGACCCGGATGTCCGCAATGATTGGGAGCGTCTGCGTCCTTTCAATCGAATCGAGGTGGATGCTCAGCAGCCTATCTTTACCTGGGGGGAACTCGGAGGCAGCATCCGCGCCGCGCGTGAAGCCGTTCATGTGGAGACGGCAGGCGTGCGACAGACGGAGGCCGAACTTGCGCTGCGCACGGCCGAGCTGTACCAGGGCATGCTCCTCGCCCGTTCACTTCGCAGACTGACGGCGGATGCTGAGAACGTCCTCCAGACCGCCCGCCGTGAGCTCGAGCGCCTGCTCGACGAGGGTGATCCGTCGGTTGATGATGCCGACCTGTTCAAGCTGGAGATCACCGAGCAGGAGTTTATCAGCCGTGTTGTTGAAGTCGAGGAGCAGCTTGCCACGGCCGAGTCGGCACTTCGTCGTCAGCTGATGCTGCCCGAGAACGTAGTTATCGTCCCGGCTGACGACCGCCTCGTGATGCTGCCGATGAGCGTGGATTCCCTCTCCACACTACTCGCGGCCGCCCAGCAGCTGAGTCCGCTCATCAGCCAGGCCGATGCGGGCATCGCTGCGCGCAGCGAACTGGTCACGGTGGCTCGCTCTAATTATTATCCCAAGCTGTTCGTTGCCGCCACCGGTGCATTCGCGTACGCTGAGGGCCGGCATCGCCAGCGAAGCGCCTATATATCGGACCCGTTCCGCAGTCGTTCGCTCGGTGCTGCCCTCGGACTGCGACAGAACTTGAACTTCGCGCAGACCAGAGCCCAGGTCGAGCAGGCGCAGGCCGAACTGAACGAAGTTCGTTATCAGGCCATAGCCGCACGCGAGTTTGTGGGGTTCGAAGTCGAGCAGGCGTACAGGCAGGTCAACATCGCTCGTAGCCGGATGGAAACGCGCGAACGCTCGCGGGCTATCGCCGGAGAATGGGTGCGGTCGGAGCAGATCAACTTCGACCTCGGCTTCGGCAGCGCTCAGAATCTCATCGACGCGGTTCAGGCACAGCTCGAACTGGAAGTCGGCTACCTCGAATCCGTTCGTGGATATAATATCGCTGTACTTCGACTACTTGATGCATCCGGCATGCTCGTGAATCGCGTGCAAAGCGGAAGCCTCTCTCAGGAATAGGCACAGTTGTTGGAGAAGTTGTTGTCGGGGGCTAAACCGCCGATTACTATCACTTATTACAGGAGAAGGGGATGCTGAATCGGATTCTATCTATGCTGCTGCTCGGCGTTATGATGATGTCGTTCGTCTCAACGGCTGAGGCGCAGGCACCCGAGCGGGAAATCCGGCAAATGCTCGAAGAGCGCGACCGCCAGATCAAAGCAACGCTCGGCGACCGAAGCGACTTCACCGACGCCCAGCGCGAAGAGTTAAAGCGGCTCATCAACAGCTCGATTGATTTTGAGGCCATGGGCCGGTTCGCGCTTGGCGAGCACTGGACCGACATCTCCGCCGCCGAGCAGCGCGAATATGTCGACGTCTTTGCCGATGTCGTTCGCGCGCAATCGCTGTCTAACGTGGACATCTACCGCTCGTCGGTCCGTTATAATGACATCTCGGTCGACGGCAACACGGCTCGTGTCTCGACGACTACCACCTATCGCAACACGCCGGCTCAGGTCGATTACACGCTGCACCGCACGAACGGCGCGTGGATGATGACAGACATCATCATCGACGGCACGAGCACTGCTCAGGGGTACGCCACGTCGTTCCAGCGTGTATTCAAACGGAACGGCTTCGACCGTCTCATGAACAGCCTTCGCAACCGCGCGGGCCGTTGATGCATCGCGCCTTCCCGCCGCCCGCACTATATTAACGACGCCGCGCGGCGGGGCAGATCATCAGGATCTCCAGAAATCATGGCCTCATAACGGCCCGCAACACGTTGGAAGGCTACGTTCTACACTCTTACGGTCCAGAGCGCTACGTCACGCACGCCGTGGCCGCCGCTGCCACGATCCGCCGCTACGACACGACGCGGCCGATTGCGCTGTACTGCCCGCCCGAGCATAAGGAGCACTTGAAGGCGCACGATCTCGACACGCTCTTCTCGCTGATACTGCCGCTGCCTGAAGAGTACCGGTCGATCGTCGGATTCAAGCATAATCTTGATCGGTTCATGCCGTTTGAGCGGTGCCTTTTCCTCGATGCCGACATGATCTGGTGTCGAGACCCGGAGCCGCTCTGGCAGATGCTGGGGGCGTATTCGTTTACCGCCACGGGGCTGGCGCGCGCCGACTTCTTTTTCGGTGGGCCAAAAGGCATCGGCGTGGTGTGGGACGTCCTGCTCGACCGACGCCGCAAGACGCTCGAGCGCTTCAACATCACGCACCTTCCGCGCGTCCAGGCGGGTATGATCTACGCGGGTGATCAGGAGACGTGCCGTGCCGTCTGCGAAGCATCGCGCGGCTTCCTTGCGCAGCGCGGCGACACCCACTTCCGCAGCCGCCTCGACGAAGGCCGTAGCGAGGAGTCGTGCGAGTGGAGCATGGCGATGGCCATGAGCCGGTTCGAGCTTCCGGTGCTACCCTGGTTTCAGGGCTATAACAGCCCGCAGCTTGATTTTATCGGCGGCCTCACCGTGCATGACGACGCCTTCCGGAGCATCCGCTGCGTTTATTATTCAGATCCCTTTCTGTACAATCTACGCGGGATCAAGCATGAGGGCCTCCGAAACCTCCTCATCAAAATCGTCTCGTCCCTGCCCGGCCGCGGCGATCGGATGCTCGTTACACCGTTTGCCCTCCACTTCGGCTGGCTCCATCATAAAGAGCCTTTCTATCGGTTTGCCGAGCGTACCTGGCAGCAGCTCACGAGCGAGCGCGAGCCTCTCGTCGTTGCAGCGGGCTGAGACGGGCGCAGCAGTCGAGCTCGATAGACCGGCGGCGTCTCACTAGGATGCTGGTTTAGGGGGAACCGGGTTCAGCCTCGCATAAATCAGCGGCCATGCACCGGGACGACCGGCGCCGCGCTGCGTCCGCCACGCTCCTTCTTCCACCGTCCGGACGCACAGATCGGGCGCCGCCTCACTCTCCGGCCGGCGCGTCTATCCCAAAAACATCCGGCGGTTCAGAAGCCGATCGCAGCCGCATTGAGCAGGTAACTCACCTCCGGTGCATAGCGCAACGTGGTGATTAACAGCACAGCCGCAACGAGGAAAAACGGATTCGTTAACGCCACGATAACCGGCACATAAGCCGGCACGCGGGTGATGGCGGTAAAGTCAACGATCGCTCTGATCGTTGCGTACAGAGTCAGCAGCAGCCACAGCGCGGCAACGATCAGCACGGGCCAGGCCTCCGCGATGGTCTCAACCGGTACCGATGCCAGCGCCAGCGCGGCAACCATCAACAGTATCAGCGGCCATCGAGGCCAGATCACCAGCATCAACGCCTGACCGGGCCGAAGCGGCAGATGCACCCGTGAACACAGCGCGATGATGATCGACCACACGATGATCACCAACGTGTATCCGCCCGCCACCATCAACAAAAAAACGAGTGGCTGATAGCTGCTAAGTGCCAGAAACTCCACGAAATCAGGTGGAAGCCAGGCAAATAACATCCGCGCCGGAACGGTGTCTCCAATAACCCCCAGCACCGTGGTCACCGTGACGCCCGCTGCAAGCGCGACGAGTATGAGTGCGGCGAGCGCACTACCAAGCAACAAATCGCGCCCTTCCCGGATCGCATCTCGGTAGAATCCGTGCGCGCGGAAGTAACGTGGCACCAGCTGACGAAACCGAGGCGCCGTCGCATACAGTACCGCCAGGCCGCCGATAACGAGCCATCCAAACAAGACCGTCCAGGGCCACGAACGCGGAGCGCCGGTGCCGGCATCGAATGCGAACACGTGCTGTTCTCCCGTCAGCATCCCCCGCACCACCGCATAGGCCGGACGTTCCTCTCCCTCTGCGGACCACAGCCCGTAGCGTTCGAAAAACGGATCGGCGGCGGCGCGGCTGATGGACGGCGCCGCAGCACGACCGTCTCGCCAGCGATATACGAAGAAGGCAGCGGAAGCCCAGTCCCCGCGCAGCAGTTCATCCAGGCGCTCTTCGAGAAATCGCGCCTGCTGCTCAGCCGAATGCGGATGGATGAGGCCCCGCTCCATCGTGCCCGCTACCCACGAGCCGACGGCAGATACACCTGCGGGCATATCATGCCGTGCCTGCCATTCTGCAGCGATGCGAGGCAAATCGGCCCGATCCCGCCCATCTATTAGAACGAAATCGACGGCGTCGCAGACATCGGTGTCGGCGAGCCGCGTTGTATAGTAGAACTGCACCGACGATGAGGCGGCGGCACGGCCACGCTCGATGAGACCGCGGAGCGCATCGCACGAAACGTCTGTTATTTCGATCGAGTGCCCGAGTCCGAACATACGTGCCGACCTGTGCCCGTTCGATCGGAGGATGGCCGTTTCCAGCAACGCGCCCGCATATGCGAGCGTGTCGGTGAGGCGGTCCGCGGGTAAAAAGCTCAGGGGGAGGTCCTGAAAAAAGCTCAGCCCCAGCGTGTCGGCAAGTATAAGGAGCCGCTCGTCTTCAATGATGCCCGTACGGACGGCGTTGAAGCCCGTGGCCTCGATCCTGCGCAAATCCTCGACAGCAGCGTGGAACTCGGCCGGAGGCTGCCACACCACCCCCCGATAGCCCGGCGCCGGCTGTGCGTTAAGTTCAGCAAAGCAGGTAGATAACATCGTCGCAACGACGACGACGACAGTTCGGATGAGCACGTGAGGAGGAATTTCTCGAGGGGTCTGTTGCTTTAAAGTACGCTGGAGGCGAAGATAACGCCGAGTCACGCCGACAAGAAACTAACGAGGCGCGTTACCTTAGTGTCACGTTTGTTTCGTTGATGGTGGCGTGCTCAGGGGGTAGATTCGGCCTCTTATCATACTTCTTCACTTTCCACCTCTCCTTTGAGAAATCGCTTCTATGGCTTCTTTTCTGAGCAGACTCGTTAAAGGCCTGGCTGCAGCGGCCATTCTTCTTTCCCTTTCCGTGGGTACCGCTGAGGCACAGACTACGATCGACATCGGGCCGCGTATTGGTTACGAACTGGACGACGTCGAAAGCCTTTTTATCGGTGTAGATTCCCGTTTTGGCATTGATGCACTTCCGGTCCTTATCGCCCCTTACTTCGATTATTACTTCCCGGACGGCGACGTCACGCTGTTCCAGCTCGGTGTAAACGCGATTTACGAGTTCGGTATCGACAACCAGGCCTTCACACCGTATGCCGGTGCCGGCCTCGCCATCTCGCGCATATCATGGGATTATTCCGATTTCGGGGTCAGCGTCTCAGATTCGAGTACGGAGCCGGGATTGAACCTCTTCGCAGGGGCGACTTTCGGGTTCGGCCAGATGCGTCCGTT
>CBFGYX010000096.1:0-6626 GCA_965653075.1 uncultured bacterium | reverse complement strand
GGCCTACGCCGTACCATACGAGGAGATGCAGGCCATTATTACTGCTGCAACCGGCCGTCGAGATTCGAGTGACGGTGCGCAATCAGAATATTACAGCCACGACTCAGAAAGACGCTCGAATGGCAAAACGTCTTTCAGTGCGTCCGAAGGGACCGACACACGAGCGTGCGGCGCGGAAGCGCGGCTTTCTACGTCCCGGCGCTGGGTTAGTGAACGGAGGCGAGGCGGCGCCCCGGTTCCCCCAAACATAAAACCGAATCGAGGAGCGGATGGCATCGGGGTTGAAAGTGGAACGCTCCCTCACAATCTCCGTGTAATTGAGCCGCGGCATGAGTTAATTGCCATCACCGGAAGCGCTTCCGGTTATTATCTGTCAGACATCATTTTACAGCACCATGGCCGAACCAATTCTCGAAACCAGGACCACGACATCTCCCGCAGAAGAGGATTTTCTACCTATCAACGGGACGGATTATATCGAGTTTTATGTGGGGAATGCCAAGCAGGCCGCACATTATTATGCGTCGGCTTTCGGGTTTTCCATCGAAGGATATCGCGGACCGGAGACCGGCGTGCGCGATCGGGCGAGCTATGTGCTTCGGCAGGAGAAGATCCGCCTGGTGCTGACGGCGCCGCTGGGGCCCGAGGGTCCGATTGCGCGGCATATTCTGCGGCATGGCGACGGCGTGCGAGACATCGCGTTGTGGGTGGACGACGCTCGCGGGGCGTTTATGGAGACGACGAAACGGGGTGCGGTGCCGGTACGCGAGCCGATGGTTTTCAGCGATGACGACGGCGAGGTTGTGACCGCCGCGATCGGCACCTACGGCGAAACCATCCACACGTTCGTCGAGCGGCGCAATTACAACGGCTTCTTCCTGCCGGGATTCGAACGCATGGAGAACCCGCACTGGCGGCCTGAGTCCGTCGGCTTGAAATATGTCGACCACTGCGTAGGGAACGTCGATCTCGGCGATATGGAGAAATACGTCAACTACTACGCCGAGACGATGGGCTTCCGCAACCTGCTGCACTTTTCAGACAGGGATATATCGACGGAGTATTCGGCGCTGATGTCGAAGGTGATGGCCAACGGCAACGAGCGCATCAAATTTCCGATCAACGAGCCGGCGCGCGGCACTCGGAAGAGCCAGATCGATGAATACCTCGAGTTTTACCGTGGCCCGGGCGTGCAGCACATTGCGATGGCCACAGATGACATTCTCGACACGGTGAGCCGCCTTCAGCAGCGCGGCGTCGAGTTTTTGTCGACGCCCACGACGTATTACGACACGTTGCAGGACCGCGTCGGCAAGATCGACGAGCCGGTGGATGAACTGGCCAGGCTGGGTATCCTCGTGGACCGCGACCCGGACGGCTATCTGCTGCAGATTTTTACGAAGCCGGTGCAGGATCGTCCGACGGTGTTCTATGAGATCATCCAGCGGAAGGGCGCGCGGACGTTTGGCGAGGGCAACTTCAAGGCGCTCTTCGAGGCCATCGAACGCGAGCAGGAGCGGCGCGGCAATCTGTAAAATCCATCCTGTAATACGCACCGTGATTATCTGACCTCCCAACTACACGAGCTTGGCCATGCCTCATTATACGCGACTCGGCCAGATCCCAGGAAAACGTCACGTGCAATTCCGGCGCCCCGACGGCGCGCTCTACACGGAAGAGGTGGTGGGTGCAGAGGGCTTCAGCGGAATCTCGTCGATCTGCTACCATATCCATCCACCGACGCTGGTCGAGCGCATCGAAGAGCCAATCCCGTACGGCGTAGAGTATGCGGATGAAGACTTCCTGCGTCATCGACACCTTCGCGGTTTTCAGATCGAGCCGGGGGGCGACTGGCTGTCGGGCAGGCGGTATGTGATGGGCAACGCGGACGTCCGGTTGGCCATCGCGCGTCCGACGCAGGCCATGGATTACTTTTATCGCAACGCCACGTGCGACGAGCTCGTGTTTGTGCACGAAGGCGAAGGTCGGCTCGAGAGCCTCCTCGGCACAGTCGAGTTCACACAGGGCGACTATGTGCATGTACCGCGGACGGTGACGCACCGCTGGGTCTTCAACGACGGACGACCGCCCCGACTTCTGGTGATCGAGGCGCAGTCGGAGATCCGCTTCCCCAAGCGTTATCGCAACGCGTTCGGGCAGTTGCTCGAGCACAGTCCGTTCCACGAGCGGGACATCCGCCCGCCCGCCGATCTCGTCACGCACGATGAGGAAGGCGAGTTCGAAATCCGCATTGCCAAACACGGGTACCTGCACCGATACATCATGCGATATCATCCGTTTGATGTGGTGGGGTGGGATGGATATATGTACCCGTACGCCATCTCGATTCACGACTTCGAACCGATCACAGGCCGGATCCATCAGCCGCCGCCGGTGCATCAGATGTTCGAAGCGCACAACTTTGTCGTGTGCTCGTTCGTGCCTCGGCTTTTCGACTACCATCCCGACGCCATCCCTGCGCCGTACAACCACTCGAACATCGACTCCGACGAGGTCCTGTTTTACGCAGAGGGCGATTTCATGAGCCGCCGCGGCATCGACCGGGGCTCCTTCACGCTGCATCCGGGAGGCATCCCTCACGGGCCACACCCCGGAACGACCGAGGCGTCGATCGGCAAGAAGGAGACGCGCGAACTCGCCGTGATGGTCGATACCTTCCGCCCGCTAAAGCTCACGCAGACGGCGCTGGAAATCGATGATGCGGACTACGCCTACTCGTGGAAACCCGAGCTACATGGGAACGGCACGGAAGTTAGCGAGGCCGGTCGCCGCTGACACATAAGCCAGGAACAGGTATATGTAGTTCAATGGTCGCAGCAATGGAGAGGTGCGATCGAATTGGGCGTTGAGGCGACTGGGTGCCACAGATGAATGGCGCTCATGCGACGGTTGGCTTACTCTTTTGGAGCTATGTTTAACGCTCCAGTTCCTTTATCAATCAGGAAAGGCGTCGCTGACGTCCGATACTATAATTAGATGCAGTTACGATCATGAAGACGTTTCTCCAACTGAGCTCGACCAGCGTTCTGCTACTTTGTTTATCGCTGCTCACAGCACCCTCTACTGCGGCACAGGACCTTCAGTATCAGTCGACGACCAAGTTCGAACTCGCCGGTACGGCGGGCCGCGCGATGAACTTCCTCTCACGCCTGGGCGGAGGCGGCAACGAGTCGACGGAGACGGTTTCCATCCGTGGAAAACACATGCGAACCGACTCAGACAACTCGTCGACGATCATCGACCTCGATACGGGGCGCTTTCTCATCCTCGACCATGATAACCGGCTGTACTCGGTGATGAACTTCGCCGATATGGCGAACATGGCCGAGCAGATGGCGGCCCAATCAGAAGAAATGCTCGAAGAGGCCCGTGCTGAAGCGCGCAACGCGGACAACGGCCGATCGCTCGAGGAAGCAAACGCCGAGATCGACTACGACGTTAAGGTCACTCGTACCGGCGAGACGCGGACGATCCGCGGGCACCGCGCCGAGCGCGTGTTGATGACGCTCAGCGCTCGTGGCCGCACCACCCCGGAGACGCCGGAAGAAGAAGCAGTGGAAGGGGCGCTCGTGATGGCGAATGAAGTGTGGCTCACGTCCGATCCGTCGGGCGAGTTGAAGCCGCTCTTCGACTTCCAGGAAGAGATGGCGTCTGCGATGATGGGCGAGTTCACCGAATTCAGCTCACAGGCCGAGTCATTTGGCGCCGGCCTGCAGGCTGCCTTCGCTTCAGACCCGCGCATGGGCCAGATGATGGAAGAGGCTGCAGAAGAGCTTTCCAAGATGGACGGCGTGCCGCTGATCTCCGTCATGAAGCTGGTGATGGTTCCCGGTACAATGGAGTTCGACGCCCGGATGGCCTTTGAGGGCGAAGAGCCCAAAGAAGAAGTCTCCACCACCCGCCGCGCCGGCCGCCTGGCGCGTGGTATTCTGAGTAACCGCCTCGGCCGCGGCAACAACGACGACGAGCCCGAAGAGGAAGCGGAGTCGGAGCCTCGTCAGAATACGCTGATGACCATCACCACGGAAATTTCGGATGTCCAGCGTACGTCTCTCTCGAATGACCTGTTTGAAATTCCGGCCGGTTACTCGGAGCGGAATTTTATGAACGTATACGACTGAGTGAAGCACTCGAGCTTGCAATACGACGGCCCGGGGCGCCTACGCTCCGGGCCGTTGCTATTTCGAACGGGCTATCAGCGCCTACAATGCCATCGGCCGAAACTGCAAATCAGCGTCTCGCACGAGTCCGTCACCTACCGGCCGCCTCATCGCGTCAATTCGTCGTTGCAGGTAAGGCGAGAAATACCCTGCGTATCGATCCCACAGCTCCTCGATGCGCCAGTCGTTTCCTGTGATCCGCCTCCGGCAATTAGCCGAGCCACATCCACATTCAAACTCATCGTACCGACAGCCGTCCGACATCGCGTAATCGTAGCGCACTTCCTCGCCCGGGTGAATATCCCGCATGGCCTGAAGCCCGATCTGACCAAAAAGGCCGGCGTTGGGATCGCACGCGTGATTGAACCACTCGGCGGGGCCTTCCACCTCAGGCACCAGGAACAGGTCTTCGTCAATCTGGACCGAGATCTGCCTCCGCGGGTCCGGCAGATCGAAAAAATCATGCATGCCGTATATCGTGCCGCCCCACGCCGCGAGCACAGCGTGCCGTGGAATGAAGGTACGCGCCACAACGGCGCGCCCTACCCCGGTGTGGACGGCACGGAGCGCGGGATTCAGGTATGAACTCGGATGAGAGGTCATGGCGATTAGACCGGGTTCCGGCGTAAAAGGGCGATCATGCGTTTCGACTGCGGCGAGTTGTCAAGCGGCTGATCGTTCGTGAAGTCACCGTACCATTCGGCTATCCGAAATGCACCGGATTTCTCGACCAGCAGCCGTAGCTCTTGAGCCGTGAAACACCGCTCGCGCGCTACATCATCGATTACATGATGATCGCCGTGATCGTCGACGATCATGCGCGTGCCCACCTCGGCAATCCCCGTCACTGGGTCGATCCTGGGATTGTTCGTGCCCCAGACGATCTCCACCTCGACGCCGTCCCGCTCACCGCGGTACGTGTAATCCCCGTAATGTGTGATGGAGCAATCGCGCGGATGCGTACAATCGACCAGGTATAGACCACCATCGACCAGATGACGCGCTACGCGGTCGAGGTGATGCTCGAGGTCGCGGTCGGTGAGCAAGACGTCGATACCGTCGAACATGCAGATCGCCATATCCACCTGGGTATCGATGGTGAATGTCGTCATGTCGTCGACGACCCATTCAACCTGCGCGGCGTCACCTGTCGACATCTCGCGTGCGAGTTCGATCATGGCCTCGCTGATGTCAAGCCCGTAAGCACGTGGGCCGCGCTCCGCAATCGCTCGAGCATGGTACCCGGGGCCGGAGCCCAGCTCAAGGACGGAATTGAGCTGCCTGCCGGCGTGCTGCCGAAAAACGTTTATGATAAAATCTACCTCGGCGCCGATATCGCGTCGAAGAGCTACATCGTAGTACACAGCCCGTTGATACAGGGCATCATGACGCGCCATGGGGTGGTGCCTCGCAGCGGCACCGGCTACTAATGAAACATCCCGAACGGCAGGTAGGAACGACGAATCCGGCTAACAAACAATAGGCGGGGAAAACAAATTCCGGCGTCGTCGCACAAGCATTGATTTAGCGATACGAAGAGGGGCCCACACTTGATGCTTAAACTTGAGGGCGTATTATTATGAAGGGTTCGGCCGTGTGTGTCGGACGCTACCTCGCCACTATACTTCTTCAGCAACTTATAAATGAGCGCCTCCGGAACCGCTTCCAATAACACCGTCTTTCCGTTCGGACAACCGATAGTCTGGCATCCGCCCGCCGATACGTCGGACCTCAACCTGGTGCGGTTCATGAAGCGGCACGGTCTCGATGATTATCCCTCATTGTACCGCCGGTCAACTGAAGACGTAGCCTGGTTCTGGGATGCCGCGCTCAAGGATCTCGGGATCGAGTTCCGCACGCCCTACGAAACGATCGTCGATCTGTCGAACGGCATCGAGTTTCCCGAATGGTGTGTTGGCGGGCGGATGAACATCGTCGACAACTGTATTGACAAGTGGCTGCGTGAGGAGGCAACGTCCGAGCGGCCTGCGATTCGGTGGGAAGGTGAGGACGGAGCCACCCGCATGCTGACATACCGGGAACTCCACGAGGAAGTGTGCCGATGCGCCAACGGACTGAAGTCACTCGGGATCGGGAAGGGCGACGTCGTGGGGCTCTTCATGCCGATGTGCCCGGAAATCGTCATCGCCTTCCTGGCGATCGCAAAGATCGGCGCGATCATCTTGCCGTTGTTTAGCGGATACGGTGTCAGCGCGGTTGTATCTCGGCTACAAGACGCAGGAGCGAAGGCACTATTTACATCGGATGGATTTCGACGGCGGGGTCGAACCATCGCAATGAAAACCGTTGCGGACGAAGCTGCCGAGCAATGCCCATCGCTCGAGCACGTGATCGTCCATCGATACCTCGCCGAAGAGAGTGATATCGACCGGCGTGATGATCGCGACATATGGTGGCACGACCTCATCTCTGATCAGCCTGCCG
>CBFGYX010000095.1:0-6634 GCA_965653075.1 uncultured bacterium | reverse complement strand
TGAGGTAAGCTGGATCACGGTCTCTCCCTGCGTGCGGGCGAAGTGGGTCATGCCGGGAGGCATCGAGAAATAGCTTCCGGGTTGGAGCGCATGCATAACCGAGTCGTCGACTTGATCACCTTCGCCGAGCAGGAACGTGCCCGAGATTACCGTCACGCGTTCAGGTTGTGGATGCGTGTGGGGAGCAATCCGGTAGCCGTCCGGCATTCGGAGGCGCAGGTTGAAGAAGCCGGGCTGCGAGGGATCG
The DNA here is from genome assembly GCA_965653075.1 of uncultured bacterium. Classification (GTDB taxonomy): domain Bacteria; phylum Bacteroidota; class Rhodothermia; order Rhodothermales; family CAZKDQ01; genus CAZRTY01. The sequence goes on along the minus strand of CBFGYX010000095.1, from coordinate 6,387 downwards.
CCCTCGATCACCGCCGCCTCGGCGCCCGGCTCCATCGAGGGCGGACCGGCCTGCCAATCAATGGTGCCGGGCTGCACAATGATATGATCGGTGGTGATGTGGTCGGTGGTATGGACCTCCGACGCCTGGATGACCGGCGCGGAGGCGTCATCTCCGGCCGCCGTACGGGCTGATTCAAGGTCATCCGTACAATTGGCGAAAAACAGAAAGCTGATAACGAGGGGCACCAGATGCGGCTTCATGTTCACGGGGGGTTGGACGATGCATACTTGAGATGTATTCCTCCGTCATCATCAACATTCACCCCGCAACAAAACCCACTTCCACATCCCGATTCAACATCCCTCCGAACCTCGGGACAACCTTCGGATACGAGGCACGAACCAGCATGTCGACGAATCTTTGCTGTTCGGCACTTCCCTAACATTACCTGCAGGTTTCAAAACATCAATTACGGAGGACGATCGTCAGATATACATTACATGGGCGGCTGCTCCGGCGGCGATAGAAAGGGGAGGACGACGGATGAAAGATGATATACGATGGGTGCCATGATCCTGCGACAGCCGCCATTCCCCGCGCATCGTCATTACCAGGGACGGCGTCATTACCAGGGACGGCGGACCGTCGACGATAGACGATGGGTGCCCCGATCCAGCGACAGCCGCCATTCCACGCGCACCGTTGTTACCGGAGACGGCCGACCGTTCGACCATAGACGATGGGTGACCTGATCTTGCGCCGGCGTGCATCGTCAACCCTTAGTACGATGGGAGCCTGACCCGGCGCCAGCCGGCCTTCCCCGCGCACCGTTGTTACCGGAGACGGCGGACGAAAGACGATAGACGATGGGTGCCCCGATCCAGCGCCAGCCACCATTCCCCGCGCATCGTCATTACCAGGGACGGCGTCATTACCAGGGACGGCGGACCGTCGACGATAGACGATGGGTGCCATGATCCTGCGCCGGCGGGCATCGTCAATCGTCAATCGTCAATCGTCAATCGACCATCGTCCACCGTCAACCGTCCGCGGTCGATCGTCGCTCCCCCTATATCCCCGACGCAATCAGCAGCTCGATATCCCGGTGGGGCATGCCGAACATCGTGGCGAGCGATTTTTTCGTCAGGTGGCGGCGGTATACGTACGTGCCGCTTCTCAGGCCGTCGTTGCGCCACAGCGCCTCGTTGATGCTGCCTACTTCGCCGATCTTGATCAGGTACGGTACCAGCACGTTCGTGAGCGCATAAGTGGCCGTCCGCGCGGCGTTCGACGGCATGTTCGGCACGCAGTAATGCACCACATCATGCTCCCGAAAGACCGGCTCCGAGTGCGTCGTCGGGCGGCTCGTTTCGATGCACCCGCCCTGGTCCATCACCGCATCAACAATCACCGACCCCGGCCTCATCGTCGCCACCATATCTTCGGTAACGACAACCGGCGAGCGCTGGCCGTCCGCCATCATGGCTCCGATCACGACATCCGCACCGCTCACGGCATTGTGCAGGTACTGCGGTGTGGCCATGGCCGTGGTGATGCGGCGGTCCAGGTAGTGCTCGAGACTTCGCAACGCCCCCAGGTCGGTATCGAGCACGATCACATGCGCACCAAAGCCGAGGGCCGTCCGCGCCGCCCACTCGCCCACCACACCGGCACCCAGAATCACGACAGACGACGGCGGCACGCCCGAGATGCCGCCAAGCATCACGCCCTTGCCGCCCTCCCCACTTTCCAGATAACGTGCAGCAATCTGCACCGCCATCGAACCCATGATCTCGTGCATCATCCGCACGATCGGCAGCGTACCGTCGCGGTCGCGCATAAACTCGAACGCGATGCCCGTAATCTTGAGGTCCATCAGATGCCGCAGGAAGTCGGGCGTGGTGTTGCCGAGGTGGAGCGCCGAGATCAGCGTCTGCTCCTCCTGCAACAACGCGCGCTCCTCGCCGCACGGCGGACCCACCTTGACGATCAGCTCGCACTTGCTATAAAGGTCAGACGTCGACGGCACGATCTCGCCACCGGCCTCTGAATACTGCACGTCGGGGAAGTCGGCATCGGCGCCGGCACCGGCCTCGACGAACACTTCGTGGCCGTTCGCCACGAGCACGCTCACCCCGTTCGGGGTCACCGAGACGCGGCGCTCCTCGTTCGAGATCTCCCGCGGAATGCCGATCCGGAGCGAGCGCTGCTGCTCGCCGCGGCGGAGCGGCTTCTCGAGGGTCATGAGGCCTTTCTCAAGTTGAAGGCCTTGAAGCGCCGGAATTTCCATAAATGGGTGAGCTGAGCCGCGGGTGACGATCCATCAAAACAAAAATAAGCCACACGTGCAAGAATAGCGCTTTATGTGGCCCGACGCGTCCACAGATAACCAAGGATGGAGGCGGCTTGCGCCACATTGAGCGATTCCACACCTCGGCCGCCACCATTGGCCTTCGCGATCGTGATGCGTTCATCAACGCATGCGGCCACATCCGAACTCAATCCGCTCCCTTCGTTCCCCACCACAAGCACCGACGGCGCCACAGGATGCCACGCCTCGGCCGCCGTCCCGTCCATGTCGGCCGCATACACCTTCACGCCACGCCCCTTTGCCTCGCGGAGCCATGCCGCCAGATTGTCGGTCGCGGCAAGCGCCACGTCGAACGTCCCGCCCATCGATGAGCGCACGACTTTCGGATTGAAGAAATCGACCGTGCCTGCTCCTGCCAACACGCCGTCAATCCCGAACCACGCGGCCGTGCGGATGAGCGTGCCGGCATTCCCCGGGTCCTGCACGCCGTCCAGCGCCAGGACCCGCTCAAATCCAACAAGCCTAGACGCGTCGCGGTCGGGCATCCTCACCACGGCCAGCACACCTTGCGATGCCATCACATCGCTCAGCCGGGCCATCGTCGGCTCATCGACGACTTTCACGTCAACCACGGTCGCGTCGGCCTTCATCAGATCGCCCACCTGCGTTACGATCGCCGCGACGTCCACATCGTCCGTACGCCTTCTTTCCACAATCAGGTCGATGATCTCCGCGCCGCCATCGACCGCCGACTGTACTGCGCGCACGCCTTCCACGAGGAAAGCCCCGTCGCGCTCACGGTACTTCCGCTGCCGGAGGCGGGCAATCTCTTTCTGTCGGCGTTGCGATAACATCGGTAGGCGTCCTCTTAAAACCGCAGGCTTGTCGTCATCCGGGCCGCCGCGTGCGACCGTCAAACACCGCTTTGGTTCGGGTGATGCGCCGAACCGGCCTCCCTTCGATCAGGCGCACGCCGCCGGCTCGTTCAGGTATTATTGTTTGGGATGAACCGGGTAAGGCCCCGCCCGGGCTCACCGCTGTGCGCCGGGACGAACAGAGCCTGCACTTCGGTCCACAGCTCTTTCGCCATAATATCGGACGCACGAAATCACGGCTGTCACCTAACAATCGAGCCTCGCGTCTTTCTCATCTGAAGATTCACACCTCGCCGAGAACTACACACACGCCAGATCTTAGCAGGCGGTTCAGAAAAGCGCTTTCATATCACCTGCCATAATAGTCCGCACATGCCCACGACTCGCACCGTTTACGACCGGGCCGTCTACCAGGAGCCGACGCCCATCCCCGACAAAGAAGATCCGTTTCGATCCATGATGGAGCGGTTCGACGTAGCCGCACACATCCTCGAGCTTGATCCCGGATTTTACGAGTTCCTTTGTAAGCCGGCGCGCGTCATCATCACCGCCGTCCCGGTTGTGATGGATACCGGCCGCATCCGTGTATTCGACGGCATTCGTGTGATCCACAACGAAGTGCTCGGCCCGGGAAAAGGCGGGATCCGTTACGCCCCGGACGTGACCGTGCCCGAGGTGAAGGCGCTCGCGGCGTGGATGACATGGAAGTGCGCCGTGGTCGACGTCCCGTTTGGCGGTGCGAAGGGAGCCGTGGTATGCAATCCGCGCGAGATGAGTCCGGGCGAGCTCGAGCGATTGACGCGTCGCTACACGTCGAACATGATCGACGTGTTCGGGCCCGACCGTGACATCCCCGCGCCAGACATGAATACAAATGAGCAGATCATGGCCTGGATCCTCGACACGTACTCGATGCATGCGCGGCGGACCGAGAACGCCGTTGTCACCGGCAAGCCAAAAATCCTTGGCGGCTCGGAGGGACGTAAAGATGCGACGGGGCGCGGTGTGATGACGGTCACGCTGGCCGCAATGGAGAAGCTCGGCTTGCGCCCCGGCGAGTGCACCGTCGCCGTGCAGGGCTTCGGCAACGTGGGCGCGACCGCCGCCAGGCTCCTACGCGATCGCGGCTGCAAGATCGTAGCCGTGAGCGATGTATCAGGCGGTTACTACAATGAGAACGGCCTCGACATCGTCGAGATGCAGAATTATGCCGCCGCAAACGGCCATCTGCTCGAAGGCTATGGCAACGCCCAGAAGATTTCCAACGATGAACTGCTTACGCTCGACGTCGACGTACTCGTGCCGGCCGCGCGGGAGGACCAGATCACCAAGTATGTCGCAGAGCGCGTGCGGGCCAAGATCATCGCTGAAGGCGCAAACGGGCCGACGACGCCCGAAGCTGATGCCATCCTGAATGATAACGGCGTGCTCGTTGTGCCGGACATCCTCGCCAACGCGGGCGGCGTCACGGTGTCCTACTTCGAGTGGGTGCAGGACCGCCAGGGTTACTTCTGGACACTCGACCGGGTGAATCGCCGGCTCGACCGGATGATGACGGCGGCGTTCCAGACCGTCTTCGACGAAGCGCAGAAGCACGACGTCTCGATGCGGATCGGGGCGTATGTGCTGGCCATTCACAAGGTAGCCACGGCGCTCAAGCTACGCGGCATCTACGCCTGACCGGTTCGGCAGGCATCGCCGCGGCTTGTGGCGTATTGCCTGCAGCGGAATTGATCGGCGGTGAAGCGGCCGCGCCACGGTTGGCCGCCTCGGTCGTTATATTGCGGCGATACGCATCCCGGTATAGCCGATGACCTTCTGTCTTATGAAGAAAAACGCAGCCCGGCGCCTCGGCTTCGGGCTTTTCTTCGTCATCTTCACGGTGAGTTCTGCCGCGTCCCAGTCGGCTCCTCCAACTAATATTCCCCCAACCAATATCGAGGTGTACCAGAACCTGGCGCTCGAATGCCTGACGGATGCGGCGCTGCCGGATTCATTTAATCTCGCCGAAAGCCGGGGCGCGCCGTACATCCGCGAAGCGCTGGTTGCGCACTGGCTCGACGAAGGCCGGACGGTTTATGCGGATGACACGACGTCGACGGCCAGACGGAGCCGGCTCTCGTTCGAAGCCGATCGGCAAACCGTGCGGTACGAACGTGAGGGCAAACGAATCCGGCGCCACGTCGAGCTGGGTCTCCACTACGAAGTTACAGCTGCAGACCGCCGCCTGACCGCCGCGTCGCGCTGTGACCTCAACCATACCGACGTGCTCGACCGCTCGCAGATTCAGCGCGTCGATGATGCTCGTTTCGCCGCCACCACCGCCGAGCTGCCACCGTCGTCGTGGCGGCGCCGCTACCTGGAGCCCGTCATCGTGGGCGCCGCGACGGCCGTAACGGTCGTGCTCTTCTTTACGCTTCGGAGCAAGCGAACGTCCGCAGAGTAATCGGATATCCCCGCATCACGCCCCCTCCCACGACTTCGTCTCTGAATGCGCCTACGTTGCCTCGGCATTCTGCTGTTCATCGCGGGTTGTGCTACGCCGATGCCGCCGAGTGGTGGCCCGCCGGATCAGACGCCGCCGTTTGTCGTCTCGGCCGAACCCGCCGACGGCAGCGTCAACGTGAGCGGGAATACCGTCACCCTTCGATTTTCAGAGTGGGTGAACCAGCAGTCATTCGAACAGGCGTTATCGGTAAATCCCGAGCCCGAACAACGCCTCAATTTTCGCTGGCGCCGTCGCACGGTCGAGATCACCTTCCCCGAGGACTTCCGTGCCAACACGACGTACGTCCTGACTCTCGACACCGATTTTCGCGATCACGCCGGCGTGCGTCTGAGATCCCCCATCACACTCGCCTTCTCAACCGGCCCGACGATCAACCGGGGGAGGATTGAAGGGCGAGTGGTGGATGCCCGCCTCGGCCGGCCAATGGCAGGCATCGACATGTACGCCTACCGAGCAACCTCGCCCGATGCCGGGCCGCCGGCAGTTCTGCCTGATCGGCCCGATTACCGCACGCAGTCCGACGCCGACGGCGCCTTTCATTTTCAGTACCTGAGCGAAGATCCGTTCTACGTGGTCGCAATCCGTGACGCGAACCGAAACCGGCGTGTTGATCCGGGCGAAGTCTGGGCTGCACCACCTGAGGCGTGGATCGTGGCCGATTCGGCGAGTACGGTCGTAGCGAGACCGTGGGTCGTCTCCGCCGTCGATCA
>CBFGYX010000094.1:0-6635 GCA_965653075.1 uncultured bacterium | reverse complement strand
ATCCACTCTTCGTCGACGATCTCATCGCCGTCGAGGCTCAAGCGGATGATGCCCTCGGCGACCATCCCGCCGACGAGCATGTCTCCATTCCAGGCGTCGAGCTGGGACTCGTTGGTGACGAATGTGAGTCCGGAAGGCGCCACGGTTTCGTCGAAGATGTGGACGGCCGAGGTCATCCCCTCGCGCTGTGTGCCCACGCCGATCGGCGCGCCGGAATAGTCGACGCCGCCGGTGATCCAGGGCCAGCCATAGTTGTTGCCACCATCGAGGCGGTTGACTTCATCTCCGCCGAACGGTCCATGGTCGACGGCCCAGAGATCGCCTGAGGTCGGGTTTACGGCGAGCGCCTGGACGTTCCGGTTGCCGGTCGTATAGACATACTCGTCGGCGTCGTCATCCCACGCCGGATTGTCGCTCGGTGCCTCGCCGTCGGCGGTCATACGGATGGTGCCGCCGGCCTGGTCCTCGAGATCCTGCGCGCGTTCGAGGTTGCGGCGCTCGCCGATCGAAAGGACGAGCGTGCCGTCGGGCAGCCAGGCCATGCGCCCGCCGTAGTGAAGAGCCGAGGCATCCTGATCGGCATCCTGCATCACCCAGACGTCTTCGGGGGTGCCGAGACGCGAGCCTGCGTTATCCCACTCGGCGCGCTGCACGACAACAGCGGATCCGCGTTCGGTGGCGCGGGAGTACACCCAGTAGACGAAGCCGTTGGCGTCGAAGTCGGGATGGAGCTTGATGTCGAAGAGTCCGGCCTGACTACGCCCGGTCTCGCCAATTGGTCTGAAGAAATCCTCAACCTCGATGAGGGGCTCGGACAGCGCGCCGTCGGCCGTACCGAGGCGGATCGTGCCCGGATTGCGCTCCGTCACAAGAAAGCGCCCGTCGGGCAGGAACGCCATCCCCCACGGATGCTCGAGGCCCTCGACGATCGTTTCGACGGAGAAGGTGTAAGCATCGCTCTGCACCGGGCCGTACTGGGCGCGTAATGGTAGTGCGAGCAGAAGCGTAAAGGATAGTGCGACGGTCAGTAATCGTAGTCTCATGGCGGTCCACAGAGTGTGTGCGCCGGGCGGTCTGCCCACTGCACGTTGTCGAAACAGACAATAGCAGAGGGGCCGCAATAGCCACGGTTCGAGCGCTGCTCACTAGTCTACCCCCTCTGCTCGAGAAAGAGGCGACCGCGGACATTCATCGTGGTTTCGGTCCGCAACGTGACCGTATAAGTTCAGGTCCGCGGTATCAGAACTGTGACACGAGAAGCGTGCAGCTACCCGGTCATCGGCGGCGGTACGATTGGCGCGCTGGTGGTCCCGCAGCCGCCGGCCGCTGCTGGGAGTGTGACCATCACCTCATCGGCCCACCTTGTTCAGATCGCCGACCTTCCATTTTGATCAGTCTGGTTACGCGTCTGCCACTATATTAATGCAAGCGGCGGACGATGATGCCACAACACGAGCCAGTGGTATGCCGTGGAGTGCTTGCGATGTTCAGTAAGTACGGGAGGTAGGGGCGCGTCTGGCGTTGCATTATTCAATCGGTAGGGTGCCGCCAAAATACCGCGACGTGCCAACAGTTAATCCCAATATGTCTACGGTGACAAAGCATCTCCCCCGCGTGATTGTCGGCATGATCACGCTGATAGTTCTCGCGTCGTGCGACGAACCATTTGTGCGCGATAATCCATTTGATCCTGGGGCCGAAGCCTATCAGCCTCGGTTCTCGGCGACGGTAAGTCATCTGGAGGCGGAGTGGATACGTATTGATTGGGAGGACCTTCCGGGATCTACTGGTTTCGTCGTCGAACGAAGTCTCGATGGTGGTGAGTATGAGGAAATAGCGCGGCTTGAGGGCATGGTATCGTCGTACGCGGACTCAACAGAAGTGGCGGGCACCTATCGGTACAGGGTTACCCGCGAAACGTTATCTGGTCGAACAGTCACCGTGACGACAGGCTCGCTGTATCTCGGCCATTGGTTACCGGCGGGCAGTCGGCCATTTCCTGCTAACGATATTGAGGAGGCTGTGACGCTGCGGGATGGAAGGGTATTAATTGTTAGACCCAATGGATCCGTGGAGACGTCCGACGGGCTAATACTGGATCCGGCAACGCTGAACTGGACGGTGGTCTCACCAATACCGCTTTCAAGTATAACATCGATTACTGTTCTGGATGACGGCCGGGTTCTCGCACTGGGAGGGTATGGGGGTTATGCCCATTTATGGCCCCAGATGGGTATGGTCATTTTCGACCCTGAGACATTAAACTGGACAGAGCTCCCCGAACCTCCATATCCACCGGCGGATATTTACGCTCCTGTCGCGTTTTATCATATCGACGGGACGAAAGTGCTGTTATCATTCCAAGCAGTACATACACCTCACCCCGGTATTCCTGGGCGTCATACTCTGGTTGAGACTGTGGCATACATTTATGATCTCAGCACAGAATATTATCGTCCGATCGAAGCGCCGCCTATAGGTGGGACTGTCGCTTTAGCTTCAATGACCGGGGTTGTTCGGGCATCTGATCATGAAATCAGAGCATTCGTGGGGATCGAGTGTTCAGATACAGTATTAGACCCGTGTTCCGGAGGCAGCTACGCATTGACTTACGATATTCTTGCGGAAGAATGGACGATGCGTGCATCCGCAATTGCCGATCATCTACTGCCGCTCAGCGATTATCGTTATATCCAGCGCGGCGGTAGTTTTACGTTTCTGGTTGATGACGGTCCGACTCTTCGAGTACGAACCATTGGAGACGGAACCGTCGTTAATTACCACATCATGGATAATGGGTATGTGATCGGTGGAGACCAGATACTTGTCGTTGAACGAGATCCGGTCAGGATTCGCCGGTACGCAGGCCCAAGTCGGTCAGTTTCAGTTGGAACCACCACATTAATGATCTCGGGTAATAGGTTAATGGCCGCGAACCGTTATGCTTCAGGTGTGTGGGTTTCCAGACCGATTGACGACCTCCCCGAAATTCCTCTGTAGCGATCGGCGCCAGAACGTGTCCTTGTCGTATTTCCTTCCAGAGCATTTGATACTTCGGGCTTCGTAATGTGAGGCCGGGTCAAGCGTACTTTACCGGTTATGGCTGAGCTGTCAATACGACATTTCAAAAGGATCTTGAACCAATCATGAGTAGGAGCTTATCTAACTGACTGTTGAAGTATCAGCGTCTCAGGCCTAAGAGCAAATCGGTCAGATCAAGGCGTGCAAGGAGGTGCGACTGAGGCGTACTTTCGTACGCCGCACGGAGCGCCGACGACGCAGAACGAAGAGCTGACCGATTTTTCAACGGCCTGCTAATACAAATCGTTAATGCTCCCTGTGTTAATCCCGCGTCTCGTTCGTTAATTCAGTTCGAGCTGAAGCCGTAACCCGGCCCCTTCTGGTCCCACAGTGGGACTCAGGAGATAGTCGCTGCTGATTCTTTGCCTGAATCCGTCACGAGGTGGCCATAAGGCATCAACCAGCTGCACGATATAGGCGGTGGCAGCTGCCCCCAGCCATATGTTTCTCGTGCGCAGGCGATCACTTACCCGGTCGGCGAGAATTTCGGTCTGATTGCCCCGGTCCCACGCGGTCTGTTCATCGGTCGCGATACTATACTCCCACTGGGCTTGTCGGAACTCTTCTCTGGCAGTAATAACATGACGGTTGGCAAGCAACGCACCTGTCCCAAGCCCTAAAACCGCGACGGTTGCCGTGGCTCCCTTGATGTAATCACCTCGATAGGTTTGCCCACCACCCGGCAGAATCGCCCGGCCGAAAAACACTGTTCTATCGGGCTTCACATAGACTTCGGCGACACTCATCCGATCGTCTCTGACTGATATGCGGGTAGACTTTCTTCGTCCGTTAGGCCTCTCAGCGTGAATGCTGTAAGTGCCGGCCGGAAGATCGAGATGCGCAACCGAAACACCGACCTGTTCATCGTCAACATAAATACGCGCATCAGGATCAGAATGAATCGTCAGATTAGATCTCCACGCCAGGCGGGGGAAACTGCTTGATAGTAGGTTCGCCCGGCTCGTCTTTAGTGGTTGCGGGGCCTTGAGGTAAACAACGTCAATCGTGTCGGCGGTGACCTCAGTGATGAATGGTTGGTCCCAGAAGTCTCGGAAGGCAACGGTGATGTGGCGCTCGCCAACCGGTAATGTGATCACGGAATCCTCCCGTGTCACGAGAATCGGGTTTCGGAAATCGCGGTCGACGACGACGTATGCCGAGTCTGTGGGCAGCCTCAGGCTCATCTGTCCGAGAGTGTCGGCCGGCAACTGATGAGCGGAAACCGGGCGCGCTGCTATCAACATGAAACAGACCGTCAATAACACACCGACGGCATAATGCGATGATCGGCTAAGATGGGGAAAGATCATAGAATCCTAGGCGGCAATGAGTCAGCGGTACGGTGCGCTTATATGAATATGTAGATTGAGCCACGCAGACGCGCCCACCACCATCATCCGACCCATCCGTACACCCGGCACGCACAGCTAAGTTAACGGAATCCGGCGGCAGTAGCTACATGACAATGCGCTTGGGATGTGCGTCCGAACGATTGAAGCGAGAGCCTGTTGAACACCGCGCCCTCCATCACCGTCCCGGCGCACGCCGGTGAACGAAGGCGAGGCCGGTCCCGGTTCTTCCCGAAACATACACCGGCAGGATTACCGACGGCGCCGTGGAAGTTTGCCACGTCTTCAGGGATATCGCGCGATAAAGCCGTTCGAACTCTGTTGCGGGATAGACGCGGTGCGTCTCGGTGCCATCGAAAACGCGGCAGAGATTGTCGGAATCAGGAACGTTCGGGTCGAAGCGCTGTGAACGCAGACGCACTCGAGTGTGCGTCCCCTTCTTCGACTTTCCGCCGTCATTTCGATATGCAGAATACAGATACGCTTCCCCTCGCCGTTCTTGATCTGGCCACCATTCCGTCTGGGGGAGCGGCATCGGAGACGTTCCGCGCGAGCGTGACGGTTGCGCAGGCGGTGGAGAAGATGGGGTATCGGCGCTACTGGTTTGCCGAGCACCACAGCATCGACAGTATCGCATCGTCTTCGCCGGCCGTCTTGATTGCACACATTGCGGCGCACACCGAGCGGATCCGCGTGGGTGCGGGCGGCGTGATGCTGCCGAACCACTCGCCCCTTGTGATCGCGGAGCAGTTCGGGACGCTCGAGGAACTGCATCCCGGCCGGATCGACCTCGGCCTTGGGCGCGCGCCGGGTGGGGACCGTGCCATTTACGATGCGCTACGCCGCGATCCGATGGCATCGCAGTACTTCCCCCAGGATGTGGCGGAGCTTCAGATGCTACTCGGCGACCGGGATCCCGAGCGCGTGGTACAGGCGATCCCCGGTTATGAGACCTACGTTCCGCTCATCATCCTGGGGTCGTCGCTCTTCGGCGCGCAGCTCGCTGCCGCGATGGGGCTACCGTACGGTTTTGCATCGCACTTTGCGCCGGATGCGCTGGAGCAGGCGGTTGAGATCTATCGCCGTAAGTTCGAGCCGTCGAAGCAGCTCGAGAAGCCGTATGTGATCGCCGGATTCAACGTCTATGCGGCGGATTCGACGGAGCAGGCAGAGGTCCTGTATCGAGACGCGCTTCGGCGGATGGCGGTAAGTCTTGCGACGCGCGTCGGGGTGGCAGACGATATTCCGGATGACATCCTGATGAACTCACCCGCGGGCATGCACGCGAAGAAGATGCTGCATTACTCGGCGGTAGGTGATGCGGAGACCGTGGGCAAGCAGGTTGAGGAGTTTAAACGCCATGCCGATGCGGATGAGCTGATTGTGGTATCGAATATTATCGATACCGATGCGCGGATCCGGTCGTATGAAATCCTTGCGGGTGAGGTGGCGAAGCTGACCCCGGCGGCGAAATAGGAAGGGAGGACGTCTCGGGCCGGTGGGCGGGGACTCTTATTGAACATCCCTGCGCGGAGCCGGATATCCCCTGACATCTTCCAGCGCGGAGGCAGAACTGCCGCGCTCTTTCATAACGCTGAACGTGCCGTCCGTCTCCAGGACCACCGCTTCCACATCCTCGATTGCGGTGATTCCCTGCGCCCGTAACGCCGCTTTAACTTCGCTTTCTGTGACTCTTTCCTGATGCAGCGCGTCCTCTTGAAACTCCCCCTCTAACAACAGCAGCCGTGGTTGAGACTTGACCCATTTCTGCACGGTGACTGAACGTACGGATAACCATGTGATGCACCACTGCAACCCGACCAGAAGTCCCATCGCCAGGATACCCTGAACCAGCGCCGTCTCCGTCGATAGCAGCGTGGTCGCGAGAACGGATCCGAACGCCACCGTCACGACCAGGTCAAACGCATTCCATTTCGCAAGCGTGCGTTTGCCGAACAGTCGCAACAAAACGACGAGAGCGATATACGCGAGGCTCCCTACAATAAAGGTTTGTAGGAGGGCGTGTCCATCATCGAAAAACATAGCTCCGCTTCCGGTCCGTTCAGGAAATCTCCGTCACTACATGTAGTGCTCTGGATGGCGCAGCGAAAATACGACGCCTCTATCAGACTCCCGGCATGTACAGGATCGGTTTGACAACGGCCCGAGACTTGAGGCCGGACTTTGAGTCGGAGAGCGCTTACT
>CBFGYX010000093.1:0-6659 GCA_965653075.1 uncultured bacterium | reverse complement strand
GTGGAGGAAGAGGCGCTTGTCCTGCGTGTCGAAAATCTGGTCGACGGGCTGGACGTCCTTTCCGGTGCCGAGCGTGATTGACGCGAGAACCTGTGTTTCGCCACGGGTGAAGATGGCCGAGCCGTGGACGCGCGGCAGATAACCCACCTCGCACCAGATATCGCGAACATCGGTCAGGCCGCGACCATCGATGCGGCGACCGTCCTCGACGATCATCTTGCGCATGAGGTCGGATTCCACACTGCTCACGGCAGCACGAATGTCGCCGGCGGTCCAGCCTTCCTCCGTCGCTTCGGCGAGGACACGCCCGAGATCGGGGTCGTCAGATCCCAGCAGTTCATCGACGATGCTTGCCTTGATCTCGTCGATACCGCCGTAGAACGTCGACTTGTCGTAGGGTTTGCGGATATGGTCCGCCATCCGCTGGCCGATGCTCTGGTGGATGCGCTCGGCGAGCGTGTCCTGAACCTGAACCGTCGTGTAGTCGGTGAAGGGCTCGACGTCGCCAAACTCTTCGACGAGCTGGAGCTGACCATCGCAAAGCGTGGTGATAGCGCGCTGGGCAAAGTCGAGCGCCTCGATCATGTCTTCTTCAGACACTTCGTTCATCTCGCCTTCGACCATCACGATGGCGTCTTTCTTACCGGCGACGACGAGGTCGAAATCGCTCTCTTCCATCGCTTCGATCGTCGGGTTGACGACGAATTCGCCGTCTACGCGGCCGATGCGAACTTCGGCAATCGGGCCGTCGAAAGGTGCTCCGGCCAGCAACAGTGCGGCCGAGGCTCCCACGCCTGCCAGGACGTCGGCGTTGTACTTTTCGTCCGCCGAGATCACATAACAAATGATCTGGACCTCATTGAGGAACCCGTCGGGGAAGAGCGGGCGGATCGCGCGGTCAACCAGACGCGACGACAATACTTCCTTGTCGGTCGGGCGTCCTTCGCGCTTGATGAAGCCGCCGGGGATCTTACCTCCTGCCGAGTACTTCTCACGGTACTCTACGGTCAGCGGAAAAAAGCTCTGGCCCTCACGGACCGTCTTCGAGAGGACGGCGGTGCAGAGCACCATCGTATCTCCCTGTCTAACCACGACGGATCCGTCCGCCTGTTTGGCCAGTCGACCTGTCTCAATGGAGATCGTCTGCCCGGGTGCGAATTCAATTTCGCGGATTGTTGCTTCTGGCATTGTCTGCTCTTCTGTCAGTAAAAGTTCTTTTCCCTCTCCCTTCACCATCGCGGCGGCCCCTTATAGCGCGGCGCCGATGAAACCTGCTGAAATGAGTGCGGCACCTCCCCCGCAGAGGAGATGCCGCTTGATGCTACTTCCTGATACCCAACTCTTTGATAATGCTACGGTACCGCTCGATATCGCGGTCGATCAGGTAATCAAGGAGACGACGACGCTTACCGACGAGCTTGAGAAGGCCGCGCCGCGTCGAATGGTCTTTCGAATGCAGCTTCAGGTGCTCGGTGAGCTCGTTGATGCGCTGCGTGAAGATGGCGATCTGGACTTCCGGCGCGCCGGTGTCGTTCTCGTCCTTGCCGTACTTGCGTACGATTTCTGACTTCTGTTCACTCGAGATCATAAATGATCCTCTTTAGATTATACCATGCTAAAGAAGAAGCGCGCCGGTTAGGGCGCGCCTGAAGGCTCTCAAGGTATTAACCCCAAGACCGCCTTGCAACGTATTCGGTCTTTGGAAAGTTGCCGAGTAAGTTCGTCTAATGACGCGAATCGGCGCTCACTCCGCGTGCGCTCGACGAATTCGGTGCGAAGGCGTCGGCCATAGAGATCGCCGTCGAAGTCAATAAGATGCACTTCGTACCGACGATCGGTGCCGTCGACCGTAGGCCGGACGCCAATGTTCATCATTCCAGGGTGGCGTCTTCCCTCTTCATCGACTACCCAGACGGCATAGACGCCATCGCTCGGAGTTACCTTGCGGGGATCAAGCAGCTTCAGATTGGCCGTGGGAAAGCCGATCTCGCGACCGCGTCGATCTCCCTCCACGACAATACCATCGATGGAATAATTGCGGCCCAGCATCGATGCTGCTCCTACGACGTCGCCCCCTTCGACCGCGTGGCGTACCTCGGTGGACGATACCACGTGACGCCCCACCACTTGCGCCGGAATCACGTTGATTCCGAAGCCTAATTCCTTACCCATCTCACGGAGCAGGTCGGCATCGCCTTCCCGATTACGTCCGAACGCATGGTCGTACCCGATCACGATGTCCCGCGCTCCGATGGTGTCAACCAGCACGCGGCGCACATAATCAGGCGCCGACATCTGGGAGAGCTCGTGCGTAAAGGGGATGATGACGAAGCGGTCGATCCCGAGCCTCGCCAGAATTTCAGCGCGCTCGTCGAGCGTGGTGAGGAGCGGGACGGATTCGCCACGAACGACCTCGCGTGGATGCGGGTCAAACGTCACGACGGTGCTTGTGCCGTCGACTGCGCGGGCACACTCGATCAGGTACTCGAGGATTGCCTGATGCCCTCGATGGAGGCCGTCGAATGTGCCGATGGTGATGACGGACCGCTCGTCGCGGCGGATTTCGCCAAAGCCGTGTTCGCGTCGCATCGTCGGCTTCTATGCGGCCTCTTCGGCCATGACCTGTTCGAGACCATCCATCGTCCAGGCGTTGTCGACGGCGTAGTCGCCGATGCGTGTGCGTTGCAGCCGCGTAAGGTGTGCCCCGACGCCAAGATGCGCGCCAAAGTCATGGGCCAGAGAGCGGATGTACGTTCCTTTCGAGCATTGCACGAGGAAGTCCACATCATTGCCGCGGCGGTCAGTCAGTTCAAAAGCGCTAACGACTACCTGCCGCGGGCGCCGCTCTACTGTTTCTCCCCGCCGGGCTTTCTTGTAGAGACGCTCTCCGTCTACCTTGACGGCCGAATACATGGGCGGCAGTTGCGTGATCTCCCCGACAAACGGTGCCGTCGCCGCGATCAGGTCATCCATCGGGAAATCAGGAACGCTGACTCGCTCTTCGACCTCGGTCTCGGCATCATAAGAAGGCGTGACCTCGCCGAGGCGCAACGTGCCGACGTATTCCTTCGGCAGCTCCATAAAGTGCGTCATCAGCTTCGTCGCTCTACCCACGAGACAAATCAGCAGTCCCGTTGCCATCGGATCGAGCGTTCCCGCATGACCGATCTTGCGCACGGATAGCACGCGGCGCAGCTTCCGAATTACATCGAAGCTCGACCATCCCTGTGGCTTGTCGATCGGCAGGACGACGCGATCGAAGTTCGACGGACGCTCCGGCGGTACGGCCAGGAGCCGCGAATAATCATCCTGCGGTGCCGGCGACGATGTCTCGCCGTGATGACTGTCGAAGCCGGTCACTGCTCGCGGCGCTCGCGCTCTTCTCTGATGCGGCCGAATAGTGTCTCCATCCGCTGCACGCGTTCGAGCGAGTCATCGAGGAAGAAGCGAATCTCCGGGATAGCCCGAACCTGATGCCGGATCTGCTTGCCCAGTGCGCCGCGAATAGCGGGCGTGAGCTCCTCGAGATGGCGGAACGTGGCCTGGCGTTGCGCCGGTGTGTCGCCATAAACGCTCACGTGGATGTACGCGATGGAAAGGTCTTTTGTAACACGCGCATCCGTCACGGTGACCAGAGACGGCAGCTGCTCAACAAAGTCACTCTGCAGCAAATCGGCTACTTCGCGCTGGAGCAGACGTGCAACGCGTTCGGTACGGATACTCATGGTGTGGTAAGGGATGTGCGGAGGCGGCGAGTGCCGGGCCGTGAAGTTGGGAGATCGCATCGGATCTCCCAACCGGTAGCAGCCCGACTTATACTTCCAGCTTCCGCTTCTCTTCGATGATCTCGAACGTCTCGAACTGATCGCCGACCTTGAGGTCGTTGAAGTTCTCGACGCTGATGCCGCACTCGTAGCCGCTCTGGACTTCTCGGACGTCGTCTTTAAAGCGCTTGAGTGAGCTGATGTTGCCTTCGTACACAACCACGCCATCGCGGATCACGCGGATGCGGTCGTTGCGGCGGATCTTGCCGTCGATTACGTAGCAACCGGCAACCGTTCCGGCACGCGGTACACGGAAGGTCTCGCGGATCTCCGCCATACCAACCGTGACCTCCTTTTTCTCCGGAGACAGCAGGCCTTCGAGCGCGTCGTGTACGTCTTCGATCGCATCGTAAATGACCGAGTACGTGCGGACGTCGATCTCCTCGCGATCCGCCAGATGACGCGCACCCGCCGTGGGCCGCACCTGGAAGCCAATGATGACGGCATCAGACGCCGACGCCAGCATGATGTCGCTCTCGGTGATGCCACCAACACCACTGTGGATGATGTTCAGTGCAACCTCCTCGGTCGACAGCTTCAAGAGAGAGTCGGCAAGTGCCTCAACGGATCCACCAACGTCGGCTTTTAGGATGAGGTTGAGCTCGCGGAAGTCGCCAAGTGCCAGACGGCGGCCAATCTCGTCGAGCGTAATGTGCTTCTTCTGACGGAGCGCCTGTTCGCGATGGATTTGCTGACGGCGCTGCGCAATGTCGCGCGCCTCTTTCTCCTCGTCGAGTACAACGAACTGATCGCCGACTTCTGCGGCGCCCATAAATCCAAGAATCATCGCAGGCTCCGAAGGCCCGACCGACTCGATTCGATTGTCGCGTTCATCAAACATGGCGCGGACGCGTCCGCTGTGGATACCCGCCACGAAGACATCGCCAACGCGGAGTGTACCGGTCTGGATGAGCACCGTGGCCACGTTACCGCGTCCTTTCTCGAGGCGACTTTCGATGACGAAACCGTTCGCGTTACGGTTCGGGTTAGCCGACAGTTCTTTCAGCTCAGCCTCGAGCAGCACTTTGTCGAGGAGGTCATCAATGCCCTCGCCGGTGTGCGCCGATACGAGTGAACACTGAACCTTTCCGCCGTACTGCTCGACCAACACGTTATGATCAGCGAGCTGCTGCATCACCTTCTGCGGGTTGGCCGTCGGCTTGTCAATTTTGTTGATGGCGACGATGATAGGCACGTCACCCGCTTTGGCGTGGTTGATGGCCTCGATCGTCTGCGGCATGACCGAGTCGTCGGCTGCGACGACGAGGATCACGACGTCGGTGACCTTCGCACCACGAGCACGCATGGCGGTAAACGCCTCGTGCCCCGGCGTATCGAGGAACGTGATCTCGCCGCGATCGGCCATCTCAACCTTGTAGGCACCGATGTGCTGCGTAATGCCGCCGGCTTCTCCGGCGACGACGGTAGCCGAGCGGATGTAGTCGAGCAGCGACGTCTTTCCATGGTCAACGTGACCCATCACGGTGACGATCGGCGGACGCGGCTGCAAGTCCGCCGGATCGTCCTCGACCAAAACGATGTCTTCAGCCGTCACGTCTGCGATAAACTCGACGTCAATCCCAAACTCATCGGCGACGAAGGAAATCGTATCGGCGTCCAGGCGCTGGTTGATCGACACGATCATCCCAGACTCAAAAAGTGTCTTGATGATTTCGTTGACGCCGACATCCATCAAGTTGGCAAGCTCGCCTGTCGACACGAACTCCGTCACACGCAAGACGCGATCGGCATCGGCCTGCGCCTGGCGATCATGTGCCAGCGTCTCGGCCCGCCTATCCCGCCGCTGGCGACGACGGCGCTGGCGAGCACGGCTTGCGCCCTGCTCGAGTTCGCGTAGCGTGTCTTGCAGTGACTGCTCAACGGCCTGATCGTCGACCGCCGGTCCGCGCTTTTTCTTCTTTTTCTTCTTCGTTTCCGCCGATACCTCTACCGGCTTGACGGCTTTTGTCTCAGGCTCCGCGGCGGTCGTCTTACGCTTACGTTTACGCTTCCGCTTCTTGTCGGAGTCGGCATCGAGCTTCGAGAGGTCGATCTTGCCGAGAACTTTCGTGCCCTGAAGCTGATGTCGGTTCGCCTTCAGAACAGAATCCGGCGTCTCGACACCTTGCTCATCCACCTCCGCGACGGCCTCGACGTCGGTCACATCGAGCTCAGCCTCTTCAGCCGGTTCTTCGGTTTCTGAGACCGGCTCATCGGTGGCGGCCAGAATCTCTTCAGCCACCGGCACGTCGACTTCGTCTTCGGCAATGGGCTCCACCACCTCGTCTGCGACGGCTTCGGGCTCAACTTCTGCTATGGGCTGTTCCGCCTCAGCGTCGGCGAGCTCATCAGCCTCGGCCGTGACTGCCTCTTCCGCCTCCGCCTCGACCACCTGCGGGTCTTCCTCGACGGCTTCCGGTGTGTCGTCGGTCTCAGCAAGGACATCTTCGACGACGGGCTCGTCGTCGTCGGCTTCCTCGACAGCGGCCTCTTCGGCCACCGGCTCGGCCACCTCAGGCGCCTCAACAGGCTCTTCCGGCTCAGTCTCTTCTGCGACGCCGGGATGCACCTCGGCTTCGTGCTCGATGCGCGTGACCGCGTCTTCTTTTGCGTCATCGTCGGCGGCACGGGCTTCGGCGCGCTTCTCTTTTAAGCGCGCGGCCGCTGCCATGTCGTCGGCAAAGTGGCGCCGCAGCTCCAGAAAGGCCTCCTCTTCCGTCACCGCGGCATTCAGGCCGGATCCCTTCATCGCACCATCCATGCCCACCGATTTGAGGTGGTCGACAATGGTGTCAACTGTCACGTTGAAATCACGCGACAGCTTAAAGAGGCGGA
>CBFGYX010000092.1:0-6743 GCA_965653075.1 uncultured bacterium | reverse complement strand
GTGTCGGGCCCGTTCTCCCCGCACGGTAAACCTCGGGTTCGCCTCCGGTGCTATATTTGACCGGCGTATTTTGTGGGGATGAACCGGGTTGTCGCCTCGACCCGCGCCGGCCAAATAAAGCCGGGACGTTCACAGCTTCCTCCCGCCCGCACGCTCTTCTGTCCATCGCGGGACGCATGAAAGCAGCGCACTGCCTGCATCCCCCATACTTCCTAATTAAGGCGTCGAACTCGACCCCCTCGATCAAGCGTGGTAGATCCAGGCGTTTTCCACGCGCTCAAATCCGATCTTGGCGTAGAAGCCAGAGGAAATGTCGGAGTCGCGCAAGATGACTTCCGTGCCTTTGCAGCGCGTCAGGATTTCGCTGATGAGCGCCTTTCCCACACCCAGACGCTGCACATCCGGCTCCACCGCGAGGTCGCACACGTAGCTATACATCACGCCGTCTGAGAGGACCCTTGCCACGCCGACAAGGTGGCCGCGGTGCCATGCCGTAAGTACGAGCGTCGCCTGTTCGAACATCTGCCACACGCGCCGCGGGCCTCCCACGTTGCGGTGTAGCGGCGCCCGCCTGTACAGCGTGACGATTCGTTCGGGAGTGATGTCTTCGATCCCTTCGCGGATTTCCAGATCGTGGAGTTTGACGGTGTCTACCATGGCTCCTGCCTCGTCTGATGAGGGGTCTTGGCTACCGATTGTATTCGGGGCCATCGTTAGAATATGGAAAACGGGTGCGGATTCGTTGACCCGCACCCGCTTCCGCAATTTTCCAACAGTGTATCAGGCCGCGGCCCCCGTTCCCAGGGCGGATGTCACCTTCTCCGCCGCCTCCTTCAACAGAATGGCCGTTTCGATTTTGAGGCCGCTCTGCTCGAGGATGGCCTGGCCTTCCTCGGCGTTCGTGCCTTGAAGCCGAACAATCAGCGGAACGTCGATATCCACGTTCTTCGCCGCCTCGACCACACCGTTGGCCACACGGTCGCATCTTACGATGCCACCAAAAATATTGACCAGGATGGCTTTAACGTTCGGGTCCTTAAGGATGATGCGGAAACCGGCTTCGACCGTCTCCGCACTCGCGCCGCCACCCACGTCGAGGAAGTTGGCAGGCTCGCCACCCGCAATCTTGATGATGTCCATCGTGGCCATGGCAAGGCCGGCGCCGTTCACCATGCAGCCTACGTTTCCATCGAGCTTGATGTAGTTGAGACCGTGCTCGCTCGCCTCCACTTCGAGCGGAGCTTCCTCATGGATGTCACGCAGCTCGAGCAGGTCCTTATGCCTGAAAAGCGCGTTGGAGTCCAGCGAAAACTTGGCATCTATCGCCACGACATCGCCTTGCTCAGTCAGCACGAGCGGGTTGATCTCGGCCAGTGATGCGTCGGTCTCCTGGTAGGCGCGATAAAGTGCGGTGATGAAGCGCGTGGCCTGCTTAAACGTCTCGCCCTCGAAGCCGAGCGCGAATGCAAGCTCACGGGCCTGATAGGCCTGGAGACCGATGCCCGGCTCGATCCACGCCTTGTGGATAAGATGGGGCGTCTCTTCTGCCACCGTCTCGATCTCAACGCCGCCTTCCGTCGACACCATGATGACGTCCTGGTTGGTCGTGCGGTCGAGGGTCACGCCAACGTAGTATTCCTTCGCGATATCGACGGCGCCTGTCACCAGAACCGCGCGGACGAGCTG
Organism: uncultured bacterium; assembly: GCA_965653075.1. Classification (GTDB taxonomy): domain Bacteria; phylum Bacteroidota; class Rhodothermia; order Rhodothermales; family CAZKDQ01; genus CAZRTY01. Next base: position 5,057 of record CBFGYX010000092.1, on the reverse strand, counting down.
TCCTTCCGGACCCGTCTGATGTGTCACGAGGTTCATGCCCAGGATCGCCTCTGCCTTCTCGCGGACGTCCTCGATGCTCGTTGCCAGCTTCACGCCGCCGCCCTTACCACGGCCACCTGCATGAATCTGTGCTTTGACCACGAACTTGTCGTTACCCGCTTCCGCCAACTTCTTGGCCGCGGCCACTGCCTCATCCACTGTTCGTGCTACCCACCCCGGCTGCACGGCAACGCCGTACTTTTCAATGACGTCCTTGGCCTGGTACTCGTGAAGTTTCATGATATCGCTGATTGATCGACACAGACCGTCAAGCTACGCCACTGCTCGTTACTTATTCCACCCGCGCCACATCGGCTTCATCGCTGCCGCGCTTGTTCTCGGGATCTTAAACGGCCTCATACCTTATCGAACAAGAATGTCCCAAAATCCCCACCCGTGAAAAGGTTCGACTGGTTCATCATTCGTAAGCTCCTCTCCGCTTACGCCATCCTGATCGGTCTGCTGATCGTGTTCTTCGTGGTCGTCCATTATTCGGAATCGATGGACGACTTCCACGATCGCGGCGCCGGTACCCGCGACATCTTCCTGGTCTACTACCCGAGTTACATCCCCGACATCATCCGGCTCGTTTCGCCGCTCGCTCTTTTTCTGGGATGCATCTTCTGGACGGCCCGCCTTGCGCAGTCGCTTCAGCTCGTGGCACTACACGGCAGCGGCGTTTCGCTTGCGCGGATTGCGCGGCCGTACCTCGTCGTGGGAATCGGCATTACGCTATTCATGTTCGGCTTCAACGGCTGGGTGGTACCGCAAACCAATCGTACCGTACTCGCCTTCGAGCAGGAGTTTCTGAGAGAGGCAGCGCGTTCGGTCACCACGAGCGATATCCATCGACAGGAAAGCCCTGGCCGGATTCTGTCGGTCTCCTATTTCGACCGATCCAACGATACTGCCCACCTGGTCTCCCTGCAACAATTCGACGAATCGAACCAGCTCGTATACCGGATCGACGCGCCGCGCATGCAGTGGGTTGACTCGCTCGATGTCTGGCGATTCCGTGAACCCGTCGAATGGCGTTTCGACGACGCCGGCCTGATCAGCCGTCACCGCTCCAGCAGTATTGACACCACGCTGACCCTGCTACCGTCTGACCTCGCACGGACCGAGCGCGACATCGAATCGATGACGATCACCGGTGCCTCCGAGTACATCAACGAAATGAGGCGCTCGGGCGTTGCCGAGCTCAACCGGACCCTCGTCGCTTACTACGACAAGTTCGCGTATCCCTTCGCCAATCTCGTCCTGGTCGTTATCGCGCTGCCGCTCGCATCGGTTCGACGGCGCGGCGGACAGGCCGTGCAGATCGGGATCGGGCTGGCGGTGGCCTTCTCGTACCTAGCCCTCCAAAAACTGATCGAGCCTTTTGGGTACGCCGGCGAGCTATCGCCCGTGGCAGCCGCGTGGGTACCCCATATCGTCTTCGGTGTCGTCGCGCTGATACTGATGATGCGTCATCACCGCTGACGGATCACGCCTGGCCTTCGGGCCCGCCGAACTGGATCGGCTGGCCGGGCGGTGTACGCTCCACGATTTCGCCGTGTGTGCCTTCGTAACGGTCGATATTCTCGGCCAGGGCCGCGAGCAGGCGCTTGGCGTGCTGCGGCGTGACGATGATGCGGCTCTTGACGCGCGCCTTGGGGACACCCGGCATCACCCGGATGAAGTCGAGGATGAACTCTTCGGGCGAGTGTGAGATCATCACGAGGTTCGAGTAAACGCCTTCGGACACGCCTTCCGGCAACTCGATATTTAACTGGTTGGGATTGCTGGGCTGCTGCGGTTCCATAATGCTATAGCCTATTTGGATTAGCCGTGTGACCGGCATCGAATCGTCGATATGACGGCGGACATCCCGGCTCGGGACATCCGGCCGAATGGTAGAATTACCGCGCTCGTCGACGAACGGTTCACAAAATTCGGACGGTACTCAGTGGCGCGACCACGTGGTTGTCCCACGCGCGCTCTGCGCAAGTGCGGCGATCACATCACTCTTGGTTACGATGTCGAAGCCGCCATCCGGGGCAAGTTCCACCAGCACCGCACCTGCGCCCTGCTCAAGAAACGAAGACAGATCGTCGAGTTGCAGCGTTGCGGGCACCACAGGCACGGGATCGCTCATAACGTCTCGCACAGGCTTTGTACGGGCCTCGGGTTCAACGAGCAGCTTGTTCAAGATGGCCGATTCCGTCAAATTCCCCACAACCTCCTCACCGTCCGTCACCGGCATTTGCGATATCGAGTACTCCGTCATGCGGGTCACGGCGTCGCCAAGAGAATCAGACGCGTCGACGGTCACCAGCCGGTTTTCTTTCTTACGGCGCCGCAATATGTCGAGCACCGTGAGGTCATTGCCCGTCTCCACAAAGCCATGATCGCGCATCCAGCGGTCGCTGTACGTTTTGGAGAGATAGCGGAAGCCTGAATCCGGAAGAAGAATGACGATCACGTCGTCTGCGCTGAGTTCAGACCTGTGCTCCCTCATCCAGCTCAACATGCCGGCCACGACCATCCCGCTCGACTGTCCGACGAAGAGACCTTCCTCCGAAGCCAGACGACGTGTCATCAGCATCGACTCGCGATCCGTCACACGGACGTAGTCATCGACGATGCCAAAGTCCATATTTTCAGCCAGGATGTCCTCGCCCACGCCCTCGGTCATGTAGGGATAGATCTCCTTCTCGTCGAAGACGCCGGTGTGATAGTACTTGAAGTACACCGATCCATATGGATCGACGCCTATAGTTTTGATCGACGGGTTCTGCTCCTTCAAATAGCGCGTGCTGCCCGAGATAGTGCCACCCGTTCCTGCCCCCGCCACGAAATGCGTGATGCGGCCCTCGGTTTGCGACCAGAGCTCCGGGCCGGTTGTCTCATAATGGGCTACGGTGTTGGCCGGATTGTCGTACTGATTCAGATATACGGAATTGGGGATCTCGGTGGCCAGCCTCCGAGCGACCGAGTAGTACGACCGAGGATCATCCGGTGCGACGTTCGTCGGGCAAACGATGACTTCGGCGCCGAGAGCACGCAAGACGTCGATCTTCTCCTGGCTCTGCTTGTCGGTGGTGGTGAAGATGCAACGGTAGCCTTTCGCGATGGCCACCAGGGCGAGGCCGGCGCCGGTATTGCCGCTGGTGCCTTCGATGATGGTACCGCCGGGCCTCAGCGATCCGTCCCGCTCGGCCGCCTCAATCATTGCGAGCCCAATGCGATCCTTGACGGATCCACCGGGGTTGAAGTACTCCACTTTGACGAGGACGGTACTGTCGAACTCGGCGAACAAGCGATTGAGCTGAACAAGAGGCGTATTGCCGATTGCGCCGAGGATATTCTTATGCCACATCCGAACGTGCTGAGTTTGGTATCTTTGCGTTTCAGTTTCTAATGTACGCTCCCCGGTCGCGCTTCACCCGCAACTTATGGACGCTTCGTCTCTTCCTGCCGACGCCGACCCGCTCCCGATCGTCGAGCCAGCCTTATTGATGGCGACGTTCACGCCAGACGGCATGCCTACCTTCCGGAACGAGGCATGGGTGCGCGTGCTCGGCAACTCGAACGATGTGTGGAGCGATCTTTCGGATGAAGACATCACCCGGACGCGCAAATTTACGACCGACGCCGCGGCGGGCCTGCTCGTCACCAACGAGTTCTTTCTGCTCTCGCCGTCCGATGAGGATCCGCTCCCACTACTGCTCAGCTTCCTTCCGGTTCACGTGGCCGAGAACGGCACGGCCGAGGTAAAAGCCGTCGTTGTTTCGGGCGAAGTACTCCGCGAGCCCGACACGTGGATGCAGAACCAGACGCAGCGAAACCGCGTCGAGACGCTGGGCCGGATGACGATGGGCATCGCCCATGACTTCAACAATCTGCTCAGCGGTATTCTCGGCTACACGGAGCTCCTCAAACAGTCGGCCGACGAAGGGGAGCCCATCGGAACGCAGCGCGAATACCTCCGCACCATCGAACGTGCGGCGCTCGACGGCGCAAGCCTTATCCGTAAGATTCAGCAGTACATCCGGAATGAACAGCAAAAGCAGTTCGAGCCGCTCGACGTCGAGACGTTGATCCGCGAGTGCGTTTCGCTCAGCCGGCCGTACTGGTACAACGAACCGCGGCGCCAGGGCATCTCGATCGATATCGATCTGGAATTAGCCACGGTGCCGCCGATTCTGGGTTCGGGCACAGAGCTAAGGGAGGTCTTCCTCAACCTGATCCTCAACGCTGTTCAAGCGATGCCGGATGGAGGCAAACTGCGCATCGCCTCGCAGGATGAGGGCAACGGGCTGATCCGTGTTACGGTTGAAGACAGCGGAGGCGGCATGCCGGAACACGTCAGGCGGCGCATCTTCGAGCCGCTGTTTACGACGAAAGGCGAGCGTGGTACGGGGATGGGACTGTCGGTGTCGTACGGCATCATCCGCGAGCACGACGGCCGCATCGAAGTGGAGTCGGCGCCGGGCGAGGGCACCCGCTTCAACATCAGTTTGCCGGCATCCGCAGAAGACGCAGCCGTGAAAAGCCGCAAAGAGCCCGAATCCGCCGTCCAGCCGGCACGCGTTCTGGTCGTCGATGACGAACCGATGGTGCGCTCCCTGCTCGTCAAGCTGCTCGGGAGGCGGGGTCACGAAGTGGTGGATGCTTCATCCGGACCGCAGGCGCTCGAGCTTATCTCCGGCGGCACAGACTTCGATATCATCTTCACCGACCACGGCATGCCCGACATGAACGGCCGCCAGTTTGCCAAGGCGCTACGCGCGCTGCCGTTTACGGGCCCCGTCGTGCTTCTAACGGGCGATACGGAAGTCGGCGACAGTGACGACATCATCGACCTCGTGCTGGGGAAGCCGTTCAAATTGCAGCAGCTTGACAAGGCCATTCGCGATCTCGTCGTACGCGCCGACGGCTGACCGACAAGTTGTCAGCATCCGCCCCTTGGCCCGGTTTTTGGAATCAGCGTGATCCCTCTCGCGGAAGACCGCGGGAGTCGACGTATCGCACGA
>CBFGYX010000091.1:0-6753 GCA_965653075.1 uncultured bacterium | reverse complement strand
GGCCTCCGCAGCCGTATCCGCGTTGAGTGCGACGGCCAGCTCAAGACCGGACGCGACGTGGCCATCGCCGCACTTCTGGGCGCCGACGAGTTCGGCTTTGCCACCGCTCCGCTCGTGGCGATGGGCTGCATCATGATGCGGAAGTGCCACCTGAACACGTGCCCTGTCGGCATCGCCACGCAGGATCCTGATCTGCGGGCCAGGTTCTTCGGCAAGCCCGAGCACGTCATCAACTATCTCTACTTCGTGGCTGAAGAGCTGCGCTCGATCATGGCCGAGCTCGGCTTCCGCACGCTCGATGAGATGGTCGGAGCGGTCGAGCATCTGAAAGTCCGTAGCAACATAGACCACTGGAAAGCGCGTCATCTCGACCTCTCACCGATCCTCACGCGGCCGGACATCCCCCATGAACTCCAGCCGTTCCAGACATCGGATCAGGATCACGGACTTGACGCGGCGCTCGACCACATCCTCATCAAGCAATGCGCGCCTGCGCTCGAGCACCGGCTGCCGGTCTCGCTCGACGTCCCGCTGAAGAACGTCAACCGCACGGTCGGCACGATGCTCAGTGGCGAGATCGCCAGGCGCTACGGCGACGCCGGCCTCCCGCAGAACACGATCACGCTGAACTGCACAGGATCGGCCGGGCAAAGCTTCATGGCGTTCGGCGCACCGGGAATGGTGGTCCGCCTCGAAGGCGACGCCAACGATTACGTAGGCAAGGGCCTCTCGGGCGCGCGCTTGATCATCACGCCGCCGAAGAACGCATCGTTCGTTGCCGAGGAGAACATCCTGATCGGCAATGTGGCGATGTACGGCGCAACGAGCGGCGAAGTGTATGTACGCGGCCGCGCCGGCGAGCGCTTCTGCGTGCGCAACAGCGGCGTTCGCGCCGTCGTCGAAGGCGTTGGCGACCATGGCTGCGAGTACATGACCGGCGGCCGTGTCGTGGTGCTTGGTTCGACCGGCCGCAACTTCGCCGCCGGCATGAGCGGCGGCATCGCTTACGTGTACGACGCAGCAGGCGCGTTCCGCGGCGGACGCTGCAACACCGAGATGGTCGACCTGCTCCACGTGACTTCCGCCGATGAAGTTGCCGAGCTGGTTTCGATGATCGCGTCGCACTACGAGTACACGGGCAGTGCCGTCGCCGGGCTGATCCTGGAGAATCTCGACACTGAGCTGGCGCGCTTCGTCAAGGTGATGCCCGTCGAATACCGCAAAGCACTGCAGCGCATCGAGCGTGAGACGATCGACGACGAAGCTTTCGGTTCGACGCCGCTCGCAGCCTGAGAATCCATCCCCTTCCCAGAGAACGTTCACCGACATCCTTCCCACTAAACACTCCTTAGATGGGTAAAGTAACCGGATTCATCGAGTACCCGCGCGAGCTGCCGCCGAGACGGCCCGTTGCCGACCGCCTCCGCGACTATCGAGAGGTGTACCAGCCTTTCGAACAGCGGAAACTGACCAACCAGGCGGCGCGCTGCATGGACTGCGGCGTCCCGTTTTGCCAGGCAGGTTGCCCGCTCGGCAACATCATTCCTGATTGGAATGACCTCGTCTACCATGGCAAGTGGCGCGAGGCATACGAGCGTCTTCGTGCGACAAATAATTTCCCGGAGTTTACCGGACGTATCTGTCCGGCACCGTGCGAATCGGCCTGTGTGCTCGGCCTCGTCGATGCCCCGGTTACGATCGAGCAGATCGAGCAAGAGATTATCGAGGAAGCGTGGCGGCAAGGGTGGGTTCGGCCGCAGCCTCCGGCGGTGCGCACAGGGCGCCGCGTGGCGGTGATCGGTTCGGGGCCGGCCGGACTAGCATGTGCCGACCAGTTGAACCAGGCCGGCCATTCCGTGACGGTATTTGAGCGGACGAGCCGCATCGGCGGACTCCTGCGTTACGGCATTCCCGATTTCAAGCTCGAGAAGCGTGTGGTGGATCGACGCGTGGACCTGTTGAGGGATGAAGGGATCGAGTTCGTCGTGAATGCGGAGGTTGGAAAATCAGTGCCGCTCAGTTCGCTCGATGATTTTGACGTGGTCGCGATTTGCATCGGTGCGACGAAGCCGCGTGATCTCATTATTCCGGGGCGTGACCTGGCGGGTATCCACTTTGCGTGGGATTACCTCTGGCAGCAGAACCGCCGCGTGGCCGGTGATGATCTCGAGACCGAGGGCGTTGAGCCGATCGATGCCGGCAGCAAGCATGTGATCGTCATTGGCGGCGGCGATACGGGAAGCGACTGCGTAGGCACGGCCAATCGCCAGGGAGCGCGTTCGGTTACGCAATTCGAGTTGCTGCCGACTCCGCCGAGGCAACGACCCGCGCATCAGCCGTGGCCGTTCATGCCGATGCTTTTTTCGACCACGTCATCTCACGAAGAAGGAGGCGAGCGTCACTGGAGCATCCTCTCGGAAGAATTCGTGGGACGTGAAGGCTCGGTTGCCGGTCTTCGCACGACAGAAGCACGATTCGTTCCGGGCGAGGATGGGCGGCAAACGCTGCAGAAAACCCCAGACACAACACGGGAGTGGCGTGCCGACCTGGTGCTGCTTGCCATCGGCTACGAGGGGCCGGAGAGATCCGGTCTGATAGAAGGACTTGGTCTGCAACTTGATAGTCGCGGCAACGTGGCAACCAACGACAACTATATGAGCTCGGTGCCGGGCGTATTTGCCGCCGGTGACGCACGCCGTGGGCAGTCGCTCGTCGTCTGGGCAATTTCCGAAGGACGCGAGGCCGCCCGAGGCGTTGATCAGTATCTTACGGGCATCACCGAGTTGCCCACACGAGGCGAGGGCGTGCTTCCGCGGGTTGCATAATACGGGCCCGATGTTCGCTTAAAGACGTTCGCTCAAGGTTGTCAGTAATAGCGGGGTGGGGTATCCTCCCTCCGCCAGTTCGAGCTTGCGCCTATCCCATTAATCATGAAGGTATGTTCCAGTCCCCATCCGTTGATTCGAGCCGTTCAGAAGCTGCCGGCCTCGAAGATGAGTCCATGCACGGCGCTAACGGCATGGTGAAGTTTACGGCGTTCGGTCCGGCGTCGCTGTCGAATCTGGGACCCGGCTTCGACGCGCTCGGGTTATGCATCGATGGCTCGGGCGACTACGTGGCGGCGAGTCTCAGCGAAGAACCGGGCATCCGCGTGAGATTCATCGGCGGCGACGGCGGTCTGTTGCCGACAGATCCGAAAAAGAACACGGCGTCGGTCGCTGCTGCCCGCGTGTTGGAGCTGGCGGAATACGAAGGCGGGCTCGACCTTGAGATCGAGAAGCAGGTGCCGTTTGGCTCGGGCATCGGCGGGTCGGCTGCGAGCGCCGTAGCGGGCGCGTGGGCCACGAATATGGCGCTGGGTGAGCCCTTTACAAAAGAGCAGCTCGTCGATGCCGTGCTGGCCGGCGAGGCCGTTGCTTCAGGTAGTTTCCACGGAGACAACGTGCTGCCGGCGCTTTTCGGCGGGCTCGTTATGGTTTCATCGAGCGAGCCGTCGCGCTATCGCCGCGTGACGTTACCTCGGGAACTCCCGCTCGCGGTGATCGCCCCGCAGGTTCAGGTACTTACAAAGCAGGCGCGCGATATCCTTCCCACACGAATTCCCTTCGCCGACAGCATCCACAACGCCTCGGAGCTCGCCTTCCTCATTGATGCTTTTCATAATGGAGACTGGCAAGCCGTCGGCCGATGCATCATGCAGGACCGCATCGTTGAGCCGATTCGCGCGGAGCTCGTGCCGTGCTACGAAGCCGTCAAAGCCGGCGCCCTTGAGGCCGGCGCTCTCGGATCCGCTCTGACGGGCTCGGGCCCGGCGATGTTTGCGGTAGCCGAGACTGGCGGTGACGCCGAGCGCGTGCTCGAGGCCATGATCGCGGCATCGCAGAGCGCAGGTATTGACGCCGATGGATTCGTGACGATGGGGAATCCCGACGGCGTACGGCAAGCGGACTAACAGACCGTCGAGAAAGCGATCAACCCTGCTTTTTGCGTCGCCGGCGCTTCCCCAGATCAGGCCCGGGGCCGGCTTTGCGATATACCGCGGAGCGCCTTAGTCGCACATCCTTGCACGCCGCGATCTGCTTGATTTGTTCTCAGGCGAGAGGCGTAACTGATTCAACAGGCAGTTTAGCCCGACGACTCACCAGGTATAATGACGTACCCAAAGTATCGCAGCACACGGTCGGCCGAGCCCGTGTCTTTCGCTGATGCCCTGCTCCAGGGTCTCGCGCCCGACGGTGGGCTCTTCGTGCCGACGTTCATCCCGAAGCTCGACGGCATCGACTTCCGAAAGAAGGACGGCTCCTTCTCTGATCTCGCCATCGATGTTCTGACCCGATGGCTCGGCGGCGAGCTTGCGTCCGAGTCGATAAGGGCGGCCGCTCGGGATGCACTTGACTTTCCCGTTCCCCTCATCCCATTACAGGGTGATGGATGGGATAACGTGCACGTGCTCGAGCTCTTTCACGGGCCGACGTTGTCGTTCAAGGATTTCGGTGCGCGGACCATGGCGCGTTTGATGTCGACGGTGCTCGGCAGTGCGGGCGAGAAGCTCACCATCCTGGTAGCAACCTCTGGTGATACGGGCAGCGCGGTGGCCGACGGATTCGCCGGCGTGCCCAATGTGCGGGTGGTGCTGCTGTACCCCGACGGACTGGTGAGTCCGACGCAGGAGCGACAGCTCATCGTCAAGCGGCAAGGTGTTCAGGCCGTGGCCGTCAGAGGTAACTTCGACGATTGCCAGCGGCTCGTGAAGGAAGCTTTCGCCGACCCGGGGTACGACGGTGTACAGCTCTCGTCTGCCAACTCGATCAACATCGGCCGCCTTCTTCCGCAGATGTTGTACTACATCCACGCGGTGCGGCAGCTCGGCGGAGCGGAGGCGGTCATCTCGGTTCCCAGCGGCAACCTCGGCAACCTGACCGGCGGTGTGATGGCCGCGCTCGGCGGGATGCCAGTGCGGCAGTTCCTCGCCTCGCATAACGCGAACGACTTCTTTCCTCGTCACCTTACCGACGGCTCGACCGAGTGGCTGCCTTCGAAACGAACGTACTCGAACGCGATGGATGTCGGCGTGCCGAGCAACTTCGAGCGCTTGCAGCACCTTCTCACCGCCGACGACCTGCGTAGGCTCATCCGGGGTTTCAGCGTCAGCGATGACGATACGCTGGCGTCGATGCGGCGGGTTGCAGACGAGTGTGGATACATCGCCGACCCGCACACCGCCGTCGGGCTCGAGGCGGTTCGACGCTATCGCAAATCGACGAGTTCGCCCGAGCCGGCAATTGTGCTCTCAACGGCTCATCCGGCGAAATTCCCCGAGGTCACCGTTCAGGCGCTGGGCAAAAAGGCGCCGACGCCCGAACGGCTTTCGCGGTTATGGGATGAGGAGACCAACGTGATATCCATCGAGCCTTCGGCGGGCGCGCTGCGGGAGGTCGTTCTGGCGCGGTGGTAATTCGCTGAGGCCGCGGGTTACTCGGTGCGGCTGATGCGGACGAGGTCAAGCAGGATGCCCTGGTCGTCGCCGCCGAAGTGATCGAAGCGCAGGCGTACGTCCATCGTATCGCTAACGTCGACATTGCGCGTGTAGAGGGCGAAGTCATCATCCGTCCCCAACACGAACCGCTCGCCCCAGACAGTGCCGAGTGTCACGTCCATCGAGTCGCTGGTTTCCCAGCGCTGGTTGCCCGAAAGCCAGAATTCCACGACGTACGATGCGCCGGGAATGAGCTGAACCGGGTCTTTCATTTCGATGGTGCCCGCTTCCTGACAGGACCCATCCATATCTACGTACAATCCGTTGCCGGGCTGGACGTCGAAATAGCCGTTTCCGTGTAAGTCAACACAACCCTCAATCACATTCCAATTCTGGAAGTTGGTCCAATTGTCAATGCCGCGGCCGCCGTTCTCGCTATCGAAGTCGTCAAAAAACAGCACCCTCTCCTGCGGGATCGTCGGCAACGTTGGCGGCTCTGCTTCGACGGCCGTGTCGCAACCAGTCAGAAAGAGAAATCCTACGATTAAGGTAAGAGAATATTGTAGCAATGCTGGGGTTCGCATCTGGTGTTATCTGATGATCGTGCACCATCGTGATCAATGGTGCGGATGTAGGGAGGAGAATGACGGCACGCAAGATCTCTATTTTGGCAGCTATCTGAATGTCACGTGCTTGGTCATTACAGGATTGTTGACAGTGCGCCTTCAGCCGCCGCCAATGTAGCATGGCGGCATCAAATCTCCTGACTTCATTCTTTTTTAAGTATCTGCTAAAGCTTAATTGCGTTCCGCCGATAAAAAGATCGAGTGCGCCGGTTTGGTGTAGTGCCGCGCCCCTCCGGAAGTCACCTCCATCTCCGTCGCAAATCTCGTTTAAGACATGGAAAGCCTGGCTCCCAAGGCACCCAGGGACCGGATCAAGAAGGCGATGCTCGTAGCCTGCATCGTCAGCATGCTCCTCATCTCCGGTGGCTTGCTGATCACGCAGTCTCACCAGCGTACCGAACGCGCGCTACTGACCACCCTGCTCGAAGCAGGAAATTTTGAAGGCGCGGCGCAGCAGGACCGACATCTCAGCACGCTCGATCGCCGCTTGAGCGCGATGGGGCTTCTCTTCCTGATCGTAGGTCTGGCGACCAGCGTGACCGCGTTCGTCTATGTCAGGAACGAGAGTCGGCGCCGAGAGGCCTCCGCCGAAAGCCAGATCGCGTCGCACCGCGCGCTCATCCGCACACTCATCGACCATCTGCCGGGCAG
>CBFGYX010000090.1:0-6801 GCA_965653075.1 uncultured bacterium | reverse complement strand
ACGCGGGCGGCAAATCTCTGGAGTTCTTCCTGCAGCGCGTGATTCTCGGCTCGAAGTGCAAGCTCTTCGGGGGAGGTGACCATCTTGTCGGCCATCCACGTCATCCCCCCTGCGAGCAGAACGACGGCCGATGCGATCATGGCCATTTGCTTGTAGAAGCGTGCTCCGCGGCGTTTCACTTCCACGAAGGTGCAGGTGTCGTGGTCGTAGTAATAGTATCGGTTGTTCGCCATGGGTGGGTAACGGGGGGAGGGCGCTACGCCGCCGAAAACGCGACGGATCCGGGCAGGTCAGGACAGCCGGCGTAACTGCATGCGCCACTCATACGAGGGATATCGAAGGATACAAACCGGTTACGCGGACGCCGACGAAGATAGAGGCTTCATAAAGCGTTGTCAACGACTCGCTTAATTAGCTTGGCGTCTTCAGCGTCCATTTACACCGCACCAAGCATTGTGCCAGCACGTTTATTCGTAGTCATGCTCGAAATACTCCGTCCCTCGCGACGGAAACGGCGATTCTCGGTTTCTAATTTTTTCCGCCAGGCGTTTCGAAAATACCTCGGCGGGGTCGTATCCGTAATGCCGTAGCAGGTGATTCAGCGCGATCACCTCGCAAATCACAGTCACATTCTTACCCGGCATAATCGGCAACTTGACGAGCGGCAGCGCGACATCAAGGATTTCATGCGTTTCGTCAGCCATCCCCAGCCGCGTGTACTCCTGGCGATCATCCCAGACGTGCATGTTGACAACCACCTCGATGCGCTTCTGATAGCGGATGGCGCGCACGCCGAACATTGCCCGGACATCCACGAGGCCGAGGCCGCGGATTTCCATGAAATGCTGGACGAGGTTCGTGCCTGAGCCCATGATCACTTTCTCTTCCACGCGCGTCGCCACCACCACGTCGTCCGCCACCAGCCGGTGACCTCGTTCGACGAGATCGAGTGCCATCTCGCTCTTGCCGATGCCCGCCTTTCCCGTCAGCAAAAGGCCGATTCCGTACACATCCACCAGCGAACCGTGGATGGTCTGTTGGAGGGCGAACTGATCGCTCAGGAAGTCTCGCAGCACCGCCATGAAATCGGTCGACGGCATGGGCGTGCGGTAAACCGGGACTTCCCGTTCGCGGGCCATCTCGAGCAGTGCCGGCTCCAGCGTGTTGTCGCCCGTCAGGAAAATGCACGGGATGGGAAAGGTAATGAGCGTTTCGAACGACTCCCGGCGCCGCTCCGGCTGCAAGTGCTCGATGTACTGAGACTCCGTATTCCCGACAATCTGTATGCGCTGAGCGGTAAACAGCTTTACGTATCCGGCCAGCGCGAGACCCGGACGGTGCAGGTTGCGCTCTGTCACAAGCCGAGTGTCGGCTCCGGCACCGACGACTTCCTCAATCGGCAGGCCGACGATCTGCCGCAGCGCATCGACCATGTATGCGACGGTGATCGATTCCTTCTTGAAGGATTTGGCCTCGCCTGGCATGGACGGTATCTCGGAAGTGGATTAAGGGACTTCGACGGATTCGAGCACGCGCTTCACAATGTCGTCAGACGTCACGTTCTCAGCTTCGGCTTCGTAGGTAACGGCGATGCGATGGCGCAACACATCCGGCGCCACCGACCGGATATCATCGGGCGTCACGTACGCGCGATGGGCGAGCAGTGCGTGGGCCCTCGCCGCAAGGTTCAGGCTGATCGTAGCACGTGGAGACGCACCAAACTCGATGTATGAGCGAAGGGAGCGGAGGCGATATCGGTCGGGCTCGCGCGTGGCCATGACCAGATCGACGATGTAATGTTCGACGCGTTCGTCGATGTAGATGTCGTTCAAGACGCGTCGTGCCGCGAGGATCTGCTCTGCCGTGACGACGGGCTTAACGTGATATCGATCGCCCGTCCGCCCCATTCGGCGCATAATCTCGAGTTCATCCTCCCGTGTTGGATATCCGACCCTGATCTTCATCATGAAGCGGTCGACCTGTGCCTCGGGCAGTGGATACGTTCCCTCCTGCTCAATCGGGTTCTGCGTCGCCAGAACAAGAAAGGGCTCCTTTAGCGGAAACGTGGTCTCACCGATTGTCACCTGCCGCTCCTGCATCGATTCGAGCAGCGCGCTCTGCACCTTGGCCGGCGACCGGTTGATCTCGTCGGCAAGCAGGATGTTGGTGAAGATGGGGCCCTTCTTGATGAAGAAGTTGCCCTCCTTCTGGTTGTACACGAGTGTACCCAGCAGGTCGGCCGGCAGGAGATCCGGCGTAAACTGAATGCGCTGAAACGACGTGCCGATAGCGCGCGCGAGTGAACTCACCGTGAGCGTCTTGGCCAGGCCCGGTACGCCCTCGAGCAGCACGTGTCCGTCGGCAAGGAGGCCAATCAGCAGCCGCTCGACCATATATCGCTGGCCCACCACCACCCGACTGATCTCATCCAGGAGCGGATCGATGAAGGCGCTCTCCTGCGCGATGCGCTCAGTGACTTCCGTGAGATCAAAATCTACCATAACACTGCCGAGTCGGTGGCCGACGTAACTGAATCAGATCAAAAAGCTCTCGAACGGGGTGCCGAACGTTTTGCCGAATCGCGTTTCGAATTGATCGAGGAACTGCGGCACCGAAAACGGATGGCCGCACACCACGGCACATCCACCGCGGCTCGACGTGCAACCGCCGAACATGCCGTCAATGGTTGATTCCTCAACCTGACCGACAATGTAATCAGTCTGCGGCGTGGTGTCCTGCCAGTCCGTACGGTGCGACGCATGGGACATAAGCAGGAGCGCGCCGAGGAGCTGCCAGTCCTTCCTGCGAAGCGCGGCGACAACCTTCTGCACACGTCGATTCTCCGTGACGAGATGCCGAACCGTCGGCCGCAGCCTCTCCGGCAAGACACTCAGTGCTCGATCGAGATCGCGGTGCTCGAGTTCACGCAGCGACGAGAGCCGCGGGAAAATCTGCCGAAGGAGGACGACGGCTTCATCGCCGGATTCCCTACGCAGGGCGTACTCGTCGGGTGTTACCGGCGGAGGGCACTCAACCAGAGCGAGCCCCCATCCGATGTCCTCTTCGCCGTCGATCAGCACGGGCAAGTGCTCGAACGTCTGCGTATCCACCAGCAGGTAGCGACCTTCCTCGGCGTGGATCGAAGCGATCAAATTGGCCGAACCGAACGGAAGCCCCGTTTCAGTCTCCACGATTTTACGCAGGCGGTCGACGCGTGGGTGTTCTCCGACGTGAACGCCCGAGACCTGCATCGCGACGCCGGAGGCAGCAACGGCAAGCGCCGCCATATATGCGTCTCGGCAGTACGGGTAGACCGTGCTGGCGACCACGAACGACGTCTCATCCGGCGGACAACCGAACGCCCTAAGCGTGGCATCGACCACGCGCACCCAGGCCGGGGCGGTGTCGTCGACATCCGTGCGACGCCAACTCCGATCACCTCCCTCAAAACGAATATCTCCGTTGGACGCCGGCGCGGCTACGATCCCCGTACCCAGTGGAAGCGAAAGCAGGATCGCAAACCCCGGAAAGTAGTGCGTGTGGGTACTGATGAGACCCGTCGGGCCGTACGCAAACGCCTCATGAACAACCTGACTCCCTGCCGACACCTCATCCGTCAGAGCTCGAGCCTGCTGCAGGATATCCTCGCGAGTGCGCATCTCGCGGTCCTGCAGGCGGTCCATAGCTATCTGGTACGGCCGCACATACGGAGGCTTTCGCGTACGGTCCTTAAGAAGACGATCGGGCATGCCACGTGGAAAAACGGATGGTACTGCGGCGAATGCCCCGGAAGGTGGTCAGGCCTGGGGCGTCCGCCGTATTAAACGTCGATAATCACCCAAAATACAACTTCTTCCGGTACACGTCACACCAAGTATCCGACAGGTCGGCACGTAGCGCGGCTGGTTGGTTTTCGGGTGCGGAACGTTGAGAGGCACTCGATGACAGGGACCTCCGCAGAGACGGTGCTTCTGAGGAACCTCAGAATGGACGAACACTAAGACTGCGGGTCGTTCGCAAACCCGCCTAACTACCCGATGTACTTCTGGCTGCGCGTCGCGCGTTTCATTCTGGCCCGTGCACGCTGGATCGTTGCAGGCGTCGTCCTGCTAACGCTGTTTTTCGCCTATTGGGCGGTTCAAGTCGACATCGACCATGCTTCGGGTAACTTTCTTTCTGAAGACTCAGACGTCGTGCGGAATTTCCAGCGCGCGAGCGAAACGTTCGGGGAAGGGCAGTCGGCGCTTTACATCGTCTTCAGTGGAGTTGCTTACGATGACCCCGAGTTTCTGAGGCAGCTCGACAGCTTCACGAAGCGTGCTTCCTCATACGACGGCGTCGAGTCGGTACTAAGCCTGACAAACGTGCCGGCGTTGCAGCGGGACGGCGACAGGCTCGTTCCTGTTCGGTTGTATGATGAGGCTGCACCGGCCGAAGCAAATGCCGAGCGGTTTCGAAATCAACCGTTTTTGAAGGGGCTATTGATTGCGGAATCGGACTCTGCGACGGTCGCGCTGGTGAATGTCGACGCCGCGTTCAACAGTACGCCGGCCCGGATCGACCTTGTCAACCAGATCCAGGCCGATGCCCGCGCCATTACCGAAGATGCAGCGCTTGCAGGCTTCCCCTATCTCCGTACGAGTTACACCACGCGCGTGAAAGCGGAGGCGCCGCTGTTCACTGTCCTGTCCCTCCTCATCTCGCTGCTGTTGTTGTACGCCGCATACCGATCCTGGCGTGCCGTATTCATGCCCGGTCTGGTGGTCGTGCTGGGTATCGTCTGGACGTTCGGCATGCTGGCGCTGTTCGGGCATAAGATCAATCTGGTGATCGCCGTTCTTCCTGCGCTGATCGTGGTGATAGGCACGGCCAACGCCATGCACATCACGACGAAGTATAACGACACCTATGCTCTGCTACAGAAGCGGCGCGAGACGCTCATCGACACGATCCGGGTGGTTGGGCTCGCTACATTTCTGGCGTGCCTGACGACGGCCGTCGGCTTCTTCGTACTCAACCTCTCGGGCTCGCGGCATCTCGAAGTTTTCGGCACGTTCGCGAGCATCGGGATCTTGTTTCTGTACATACTCTCGATCACGCTCATCCCGATCGCATACAGTCGAATGAAGCCGCCTACCGAGCGGACGACCTCGGTCGTTGGGCACCGATTGCTGTCGTCGTTCTTTACCCGGCTGGCCCGCTTTACCGAGCGGCTCGCGTGGCATATCGTCGTCGCCGGCGTCGTCGTCGTGATCGTCGCAGTCATCGGCGCCACGCGGATTTCATCCGACATATTTGTGTTTTCGGATTTTTCCCGGGACGACCCGTTCCGCACTGATCTCGCGCAGTTCGAGAACGCCTTTGGAGGCGTCTTGCCGCTGGAAGTCGTTATCGAGTCTGAGCGTGAAGGCGCGCTCCGAAATCCGGCAATTCTACGGCGCATCGATCAGCTCGAGTCAGACTTCCGCGAGATCGAGCCCATCGGCCGCGCCATGAGTGCCGCCGGCTTGCTCAAGCTCGCAAACCAGGCGTTCTTCGGTGGCCACCCCGCCAACTTCAGGCTTCCCTCAACGTACGAGATGCCCTTTCTCGAAGACGCCGTCGGCGGTTTACTCTCGGGCGAGGGAAACGAGATTCTGTCGAACCTGCCACCGATGGTGGATTCGACATTCTCGATGACGAGAATTTACCTCGGCATGGAGGACATCGGCACGGAGGCGATGAACGCGCTGGCCGATTCGATCGCCGCGATGACGCAGGCCGCGCTCCCTTCGGGGTATGATGTCTTCGTGACCGGTACGGCCGTGACCTCGACGCGATCAGGCGAGAACCTGGTTCGAAACCTCGTCGAGAGTCTCGCCGTGGCCCTGCTGGTGATCTCCGTTCTGATGGCCATGCTGTTCCGATCCGTGCGCCTGACCGTGATCAGCGTGGTCACGAACGCGCTTCCACTCCTGGTCGTCGGTGCGACGATGGGCTACTTTGCGATCGCACTGAAGCCATCGACGGCGCTCATTTTCTCGCTTGCCTTCGGGATCGCCGTCGACGACACCATCCACGTTCTCGCACGCTACCGGATTCTGATGGATGACGGCCTAGGCAAGCGTGAAGCAATCGCCGCCACCCTTGGTCAGACGGGCAAGGCGATCATGCTGACCTCGCTTGTGCTGATCTCGGGCTTCATGGTGTTCACCTTGTCGAGTTTCGGTGGAACGGCCAACCTCGGCGCCTTGACGGCGCTCACGCTTGCCGTTGCGCTGCTCTCGAACCTTATCCTGTTACCGGCGCTGTTGTATCTGGTGGCACCCGAACATGAGGCCACCGAGTCTGCCGAGACCTTTGACCAGACGCAGGTCGCGACTACGTCAGTTGATCTCCCTTCCTGATTTCATATCCGCGCACGAAATCGGTTGCCCTGGTACGCTTCCGCCCCTCTTGCTGCAACTCGAGGATCTGAACGGCACCGTCCCCACATCCCACAATAAACTGCTCGGCATCGATGACCTCGCCGGGCGCTCCACTCCGGGCAATCGGCCGTGACCGATAGAGTTTGATAAGAGTGCCGTTGTGGTGGGTCCATGCGCCGGGGTAGGGCGAGAGGCCGCGGATGTGATTGTGGATGTCGGCCGCGGACCGGGTCCAATCGATGCGCCCATCCTCGCGGAATATTTTCGGTGCGGATGTGGCGAGGGAGTCGTCCTGAGGCCTGGGCTCAACGGTGCCGGCATCGATCATCTTCACGGTTTCCAGCACGGCATCGGCGCCGAGGATCATCATTCGATCGTGCACCTCACCGGCCGT
>CBFGYX010000089.1:0-6872 GCA_965653075.1 uncultured bacterium | reverse complement strand
TGCGAGGCATGCCGTGCCGACGCTACGACTGCGCGGATGTCGCGCTCAACGTCATCGTATCGCGTACTCTTGAGGAAGCCGACATTGATCACCATGTCGATCTCAGACGCACCATTGCGCACCGCCTGCTCCGTCTCACGGGATTTTACTTCAGACGTCGTCGCTCCGAGTGGAAATCCCACCACCGTGCACACCGCCACCGGCGAGTCTTTCAGCAGTTCGTAGGCCACCGGCACGTAGCCGGGATTCACGCAGACCGACGCAAAGCAGTAGCGGCGAGCATCATCGCATAGCGCGCGAATCTCGCCCTCTGTCGTCTCCGCTTTCAGCGCCGTGTGATCGATCAAACGTGCGAGACGCGGCGCAAGATCACACGCCGAGAAATTACCGTTGTCGGAATCGTCGGCGCGTACACCGAAGCGTTGGGCGCCCGCACCCATCATGCGCTCGAGCGCAATCCGCACGGATGCATCCGGCGAGGAGGACGAATCCCCGTAACGCGCCTGCAGGCGACGGACGACTTCGTTCAATTGTTGTTCGTTCATAGCCGCGAAGATAATGCGGCCGGCGAACTTAGTGTCCCACTGTCGCTGTCAAGAATGCGTTGAACGCGTCAAGCGACCTGTTCGTCAAGGTTATAACGCTTGCGCTTCTCCCACAACGTCTTCTTCGATATCCCCAGGATCTCCGCTATCTGGGCGTAACTCGTCTTGTTGTACTGCATCACGTGCCCGATGTAGGCGCGCTCGAGATCTTCGAGTGAACCGCCGCTGCGGAAGAGGAAATGATCCTCGGGAACGCTGACGCTGTTGAACATGGCTTCATCTGTCAACACGATGTCGTTCTCATCGATCATTTTGCCGCGCGCGAAGATGACGGCGCGTTCGATGACGTTACGGAGCTCGCGCACGTTGCCTGGCCAAGAGTGGTCGAGCAGAAGCTGTTTCGCACCATCGGTAAATCCGGAGATGTCCCGATTCAGCTCTGACCGGTACTCGTCGAGCAGTGTATCGGCAATCCGCAGCATGTCTTCGCCCATCCGGCGTAGCGGCGGCAGATGGATGTTGATGACATTGATGCGATAAAAGAGGTCTTTCCGGAATTCCTTCGCGGCAACGCGCTCTTCGAGGTCTGCGTTCGTGGCACACAGCACACGCGTGGTCACACGGAGCTCTTCGACGCCTCCGAGACGGCGGAAGGTGCGGCTCTCGAGAAAAGACAGCAGCTTGGCCTGCAGTGCGCCGCTCATCGAGTCGATCTCATCGAGGAAGAGCGTACCGCCGTCGGCAACCTCGAGAAGTCCGGGCTTCGAAGCACGAGCATCGGTGAATGCGCCTTTCTCGTAGCCGAACAGCTCCGCTTCGAGCAGATTGTCGGGCAGCGCCGCACAGTTGATTTCGGTGAAGCGGCCCGCGTTATAGGTCGAGTTATGGTGGATCGTCTTGGCCACCAGGTTCTTCCCCGTTCCGGTCTCGCCGCGGATGAGCACCGTTGTGTTGGGCACGCTCCGAAGTGTCTCGACAACCGATCGCACCTCCACAATCTCGTCGCTGTCGCCCATAATCCCCTCAACAGGATAGTCCGATCTGGCGGGGGCGCTCGCGAGCTCCGCGGCCACAGGCTCGCGCTTTTCGTAAAGATGCAGAGCTTTGGTGATCAGCGTGCGCATCTCCTCCAGGTTGACCGGCTTCTGGAGGTAGTGATACGCGCCAAGACGCATGGCCTCGACCGCCGTCTTGACCGACGAGTGGGCCGTCATAATAATGACGGGCACCTCGACCCGGCGGCTGCGAAGCTGTTCGATCAGTTCGATGCCGTTCAGATCGGGCATCATCAGATCGGCCAGTATGACGTCCGGCGCCCCATCAGCCTCCATCTTCTCGAGCATCACAGACGGACTAACAAAGGATTCCGCATCGTATCCGTCCCGCTTGAGCACGGTTACGAAAAGACTCCCGATCTTTGGTTCGTCGTCGACGATGAAAATCTTTTTCTTCACGGCGAGGGGTGGGTGATTGGCGCTCGGTAGTATCGTAACCGCTGTATCGGCGCCGTACGGGCGATATTAAGAGCCATCACTACCTTTCTACCACGCGAGGGAAGATGTCACTCACCGGCCAGGCGGCGTGATCACGCGCAGTCGCCGCGGAAGAACGCGCACGCGCAGCTCGCGCACATTGAACGGCAAGAGTTCGCCGTCGAGGTGCACCGGTACGCCGGCGGGTGCATGTACGGACATCATCGTGCTTGTTTCGTACGTCACCTCCCGGGCCCCGGTATGCCGGCCAACAGCCGCACGAGGAAGCAGTTGTACGAGTCTCCCGAGAGATAGACGTGGCGCGAGGCATACATCGAGCAGCCCGTCATCCGGCTCGGCATGCGGAGTAAGGCGAACACCGCCTCCTGTCGTCTTCCCGATCGCTGCCGTACACAACAGCATTTCAGCCGACCATGTAGAGCGGTCGGTCCTGATATCGGTGACCGGATGCTGCCATTCTTTGACAGCTTTCCGGATCGCCGCCAGATAGCGCCCACGACCCTTGACAGTTGCTGCCTGGCTCACGACTCGTGCAACAAGCGCATCAACACCGCAGCCCATCGCATTTACAAAGATGCGGCTGCCATCATCTCGCGCCGACGTCCATTCGACCTCGCCTACATCCATCACACGTACGCTCGCGCTGAGTAGCACCTCCGCAATCGATGACGGACGAGACGGCATCCCGATAAGCCGCGCGTAGTCGTTACCGGAGCCGTACGGAGCCACGGCAACAGGTACATCGATTCCTGCCGCCATCAAGCCGCAGACGACTTCATTGAGCGTGCCGTCTCCACCTGCCGCAAGTATAGCATCATAATCTCCTGCACTCCGTTGCGCGACCAGCCCGGCACCGCCCGGCGCCATTGTCCACTCTAATCGCACCTGCTCTGCGCGACGTCGAAGCTCCGTCATGAGACCGTGGATGCGCCGCCGGGTCGTCCCACTACCGGCGTGAGGATTGGCGATAACGAGAATCTTCATGAAGCGGCGAGACGTGGCGGCTTTATCCTTGTCGCGCTTCGGCGGTATGCCGAAGTTGGGGCGCCGGCATTATAATGAGCGCTCGCCTTAGTTAGAGCGCCTTCTGCGCTTCGCCAATTCGACCCGATGCCGAAACTGAAAATCGCCTGTCTCACTGCGCTGATCGTTTTGCTTGCGGGATGCGGTGCGCCCGAAGATGAGTCCGGAGCATTCACGGACGGACTCGGCCGCACGGTTCATCCGCCCGATCCGGCACAGCGGGTTGTGACGTTAGCACCCAATCTGACGGAGATCATCTTTGCCGTTGGCGCAAGTGATGTTCTCGTTGCTGTGTCGTCAGCCGATGATTTCCCGCCCGAGGTGGAATCGATCCGAAAGATTTCCGCGTTGCCGGTGGACTTTGAGGCGTTGCTGGAGCTCGAGGCCGATCTCGTTCTGGCCAATGCTCAAGTGAACAGCACCCGGGATGCAGACGTGTTCGAGGCGATGGGCATCCCCGTTTATTATTTCGACTTTGCCACGGTAGACGACACGATGGAGGCAATCCGCACGGCGGGACGGCTGACGGGCCGCTCCCGAGAAGCCGACCGCGTTGCCGATTCTCTGGAAACACGTTTACGCGCCATCACACCCGATCCCCGCGTCGGCAGGCCGTCTCCAACGGTACTATTCCTCGTCTCGCCGGAGATATTGTACAGCTTCGGCAGTGGGAGCTATGTGAATGAGATGATTCACGCGGCCGGCGGAATCTCGGCCACGGCGAGGATCCCGCAGTTGGCGCCAGTGCTTTCACAGGAGTTTGTACTCGAGGTCGACCCCGATATCATCCTTGGGGCCGGTGATGACTTCACCACAGAAGGCGTTCTTGAAGCGCAACCGGGGTGGCATCATTTGAGGGCTGTAGCCAATCAACACGTCTTCTCCATTGATCCTGATCTCATGTATCGGCCCGGTCCAAGGCTGGTAGAAGGTGTCGAAGCCATTCAGGACGTACTTGAACAAGCAGGCTACCTCGATGAGTAGAAATCTCCTCGTGGCCGTCGGTTCTATATGTCTTGCCGTGATCGTGGTCGCTGCCTCGCTGCTCATCGGCACCGCCGACATCACCGTCCGCGAGGTCGTGTCAATTCTTGCATCCGGCCGTGGCGATGCATCCACGATGCATCGCATCGTATGGGACCTCCGTATGCCGCGAGGATTGCTTGCGTTCTTTGTCGGAGGCGGGCTTGCCGTGGTAGGGGTCGGGATGCAGGCTCTGGTAAGAAACCCACTGGCTGAGCCGTACATCCTGGGTGTTTCGAGCGGTGCGTCGGCCGGAGCGGCGTTGTTCTACCTGGGCTTTCTGCCGGCCGTCGTGTCGCAGTCCGTCTCGATGCCCGTGGCGGCGTTCATTGGCGGCCTTGGCTCACTCATCCTGGTCTACCTTGTCGCGCGAACCAGGACACACATCAGCGTCACGAGGCTCCTACTGGCCGGCGTTGCGATGTCGGCTTTGATGGGCGCCGTCACCGCCTTCATCACGTTCGCGTCTCCCGACCCGGCGAGGCTGCGTGCGGTCTTGTTCTGGTTGATGGGATCGTTGGGGGGCGCTCGCTGGGATGTCTTGTGGATACCGATGGCGGTGTCTCTAATCGGATTTCTTGTCTTACTGATGATGTCTCGCGGTCTCGACGCACTGCTGCTCGGCGAAGAGCAGGCATGGAATCTAGGGATGTCGGTCGAGCGGCTGAAGCACGTCCTCCTCGTTCTCGCCGCGTTCATTACGGGGCCGCTTGTCGCCGCAGTGGGCGTTATCGGTTTCGTGGGACTCATTATTCCCCACATCGTGCGGATGCTTGTGGGAGTTCGGCACACGCCCTTGCTCATTTCAAGCTACTTTTTAGGCGGAGCGTTCATTGCGGCCACCGATGCTATCGCCCGGTCGCTATTGCACGCGCAAGAGCTGCCCATCGGCGTCTTGACCGCGATCTGCGGTGTGCCGTTTTTTCTCTGGCTGCTGCGCAGCAGTCATTACCGCTTCGGCTGACGCCGGCTTTTCAAACATCTCCGCACACGCGGCGTAATACGCGCTTTCGCGATCGTAGCATCAACTCTCTTTATGGCCGAAGCTGTTACCACGCTTGAGGGGAAGGCCCCGCCCGCCGATGCCGGCTCGAAGCCTTTGTCGCTGAGTCAAATCCGTCGCCCCATCGAAGCCGAACTGAAGCACTTCGGACGCTACTTCCGCGGCTCGATGCGCTCGCGGGTGCTCCTGCTTGACCGCATCACGCAGTATGTGTTGCGTCAGAAGGGTAAGCAGATCCGGCCGATCCTCGTCCTGCTCTCCGCAAAGATGTGCGGCCAGATCAATGAGGCCAGCTATCGCGCCGCCGCGCTCGTTGAACTCATGCACTCGGCCACGCTCGTTCATGACGACGTCGTCGACGATGCCGACATGAGACGGGGCATGTTCTCGATCAACGCGCTCTGGAAGAACAAAGTGGCGGTCCTGCTCGGCGACTTCCTGTTGAGCCGCGGCTTACTGCTCTCCCTCGAGTACCAGGACTATAAACAACTGCACGCCCTCTCCGACGCCGTCCGGCGGATGAGCGAAGGCGAGCTGCTGCAGATCGAGAAGTCGCGCCATCTCGATATCGACGAAGAGACGTACTACCGCATTATCTCCGACAAGACGGCTTCTTTGATCGCCGCGTGTACGACGTGCGGCGCGCTGAGCACGACGCAGGATGAGGCCCTCATCGAGCGCATGCGACTGATGGGCGAAAAGCTCGGCCTCGCATTTCAGATCCGGGATGACCTCTTCGACTTCGGCGTTGCCGATGTCGGAAAACCAATCGGGATCGATCTGCAGGAGAAGAAAATGACGCTGCCGCTCATCCATGCGCTGCGCGAAGCAGGCAGTGCGGATCGCCGTCGCATCATGCGCATCGTCCGTAAGAACAAGAAGAGCCGCGCCGACATCCGCGAGGTTGCCACATTTGTGACTGAGTTTGGGGGAATCGAGTACGCCCGGGATCTGATGGTTCTGCACGCGGAGGAAGCGCGAGAACTGATCGCCGGATTCGAGCCGTCTGAAGCGCGCGCGGCCATGCTGGCCCTCGTCGACTACACGGTTCAGCGCTCGAAGTAGCAGCGCCTGCATTCGCCAGAAAACCGACGCCCGTCCATGCCCACGCTCTATCTACTCGGGACCGGTGCCGCGGTGAGTGACCCTCATCGAACCACGACCATGCTCGCCGTATCGGACGGTGCGTCGACGATCGCCGTCGATTGTGGTGGGGATGTGATTCAGCGGATGATGGAGGCCGGCATCGATGTCGACACGCTGGATGCGCTGATTGTGACGCACGAACATCCGGATCATGTGAGCGGCTTCCCGCTCTTCATGGAGAAGATCTGGCTTCTTGGCCGTCGGCGGCCTATCGCCGTTTACGGAATCCGCGAGGCGATTGACCAGGCCACGCGCTGCTTTGAGGCCTTTGACACCAGCAGTTGGTCCGACATGCCGGACATCCATTGGTGTGAGATCGCCCACGAACCGGGGTCGACGGTTCTACAAGATGAACGTTGGAGGATTACGTCGACGCCGGGGAAGCACGGCGTACCGGTGATTGCACTTCGTTTCGAGCATATATCCAGCGAACGTGCGATCGCCTATTCATGCGATACCGAGCCGCTTGCTTCGATCAGTGAACTGGCCCAGGGCACCAGCATCCTCGTCCACGAAGCAACCGGCGAGTCGAAGGGGCATTCCTCCGCAGCTCAAGCCGCAGAAGTCGCGCGCGACGCACGAACCGGGCGGCTACTGCTCGTACATGTGCCTGCGAAGCTCAACGACGCGGAATTACGC
>CBFGYX010000088.1:0-6903 GCA_965653075.1 uncultured bacterium | reverse complement strand
ACCATCGTTGGCGATGAAGGTCGCCTCCAACAGGTGCTCGTCAACTTGCTGTCGAATGCCGTCAAGTTCACCGAGGAAGGCGCAGTAAAAGTCGCCTGCTCTGTCGAGGACGCATCGGAGGGCGTGTGCATCCTCCGCTTCGACGTCATCGATTCCGGAATCGGCATTCCAAAGGACCGCGTCGACGAGATATTTGACTCCTTCACGCAAGTCGATGCGTCGACCACCAGGCGGTTTGGTGGGACCGGGCTCGGCCTGAGCATCAGCAAGCGTCTCGCGGAGCTGATGGGCGGCCGCATGTGGGTAGAGAGTTCGCCGGGAGAAGGATCCACATTCAGCTTCACCATCTCAGTGATGGCGACGCCGGATGAACCGGTACGCAATGATCAGCACATCGCACTTGTCGATGGAAAGGCGGCCGGAATCAATACACCGCTTCGGCGCCAACTGCGAACCTGGCACCTCCAAACCGACGTCGTGCCTGCGGGGCGTCCGCTTGACAACAGTTCCGTGCTCGTTGTTGATCAGACCTCGCTGGATCCGGCCGAGAATGAATCACTGAAGGCATCGCTGGAGAATTTCGAGGGCCATGTGATTCTGATCACTTCATCAGCGGATTCCTCCGTCTATCGATCCCATGAAAAACATGTCGTGCTGACGAAGCCGCTGCGCCCGGCTGTGTTGAGAAAAGCGGTGATGGACGCCCTCGCATCGCAGGAAGAGGAGACGGAAGTTCAGGTTGCGACGCTGCCGTGCAAAGGTGATGAACCGGAATCACCCCGTCTGCAGGTCCTGCTGGCCGAGGACAACCGTGTGAACCAACTTGTGATGCAACGTTTGCTCCAGCGGTCAAACTGCGAAATCGATGTGGCCGAGAACGGACTGCAAGTGCTCAAGCGGGTCGCGGCTAAATCTTACGATGTCATTTTGATGGACATCCAGATGCCCGAGATGGATGGCGTGGAGGCAACGCGGCGTATTATCGATACCTATGGCGAGAATCGGCCGAAGATCGTCGCGCTCACGGCCAACGCCATGCAGGGCGATCGTGAGCACTACCTCTCGCAGGGGATGGATTACTACCTCAGCAAGCCCGTCCGCGTTGAGGCCCTCAAAGAAGTTCTTTCAACCGTATGGGCGGAACTTCCATCCAGCGGCGCGGAGGTCGGTTGACGCCGACCAGAGGTAGCGCCCGCGGGACTATCCCCCCTGGCCTATCGTGGTTGTGATGTGCTTTTCCTGTTGATCGGCGGTTCGCTTCGGTCGACGCCGGCGTTGGTCTCGGAGGAACGTAATCTTACATTGGGCGACCACTCTAACCTGATGCAAGATGGAAGAAGCCACCGAACCCGGCACCGCACCACACCCCCCGGAGGCCAACGATTTCGAAGCGTACATCTCTCATTATCCGGGATGGGCGCAGGAGCTCGCGCGGAAGTACTTCACCAAGACGCTGACGTCGTTTATCCTGCACGGGAATGTGCGGGATCTGGTACCGGCGCGTGACGACGATGGCGCCGTCTCGTACCTGCCGCCGCGCAACTTCCTCACCGATGATATCTTCTCGGCTCGGGATATCGTCATGCTGTACGACCGATCGGCCGGCATCCACTTCGTGGACGACGCATCGAAGCGCGACTTCAACCGAGCGCTTTCGGGCTACGACTCCGTCTTCGGCACCGACTACGCGCAACGCGTCCCGCGCGACCCCGTCCGCGTTTTCTCCGTGCTGGAGAACTACTTCAGGCTCCGCCTCTCCGAAGGCAAACGCATCGCGTTCGTCATCGACTATGCGGAAACACTCGTGCCGATGGCCGAGGCATCGATGTATTCGACGGAAGACCGGGCGGCGCTCGTCTTCCTTCAGAAATGGTCGCACGACCCGCTGTTCCTGCAGAGCGACTTCACGGTCTGTCTGATCACGGAGAACCTGACGGATATCAACCGGCAACTGGTTCAAAGTCCGCATACGGCAGAAATCCTGGTGCCGATGCCCGATGCCGCCGAGCGTGAGACGTTCTGCCGCTGGATGGTGGAGGGTCGGGAGTCTCGCTTCGAAGCAATCTCCGATCTCACGCTTGTATCGCTGGCGCAGAATACCGCAGGCCTGAATTTTACCCAGCTTCGGACGATCGTTGCCGACGCACTCGAGAATCGGACGCGGCTGACCTTCGACCGGCTCTCGGAGCTGAAAAAGGAATTCATTGAGGCCGAGGCGTACGGCCTGCTTGAGTTCATCGAGACGGATTACAACCTCGACATGGTGGCCGGCCATAAGCAGGCAAAGCAGCACCTGAGGCACGCAGCGCAAGCGTTGAGGCAGGGCCGGCCGGATGTCATGCCGATGGGCTATCTCGTGAGCGGCCCCGTAGGTACGGGCAAGACGTTCATGATCACGTGCTTTGCGGGCGAGATTGGCGTCCCGATGGTGAAGCTGAAGAACTTCCGCTCGCAATGGCAGGGGGTGACGGAGGGCAACCTCGAGAAGATCCTGCATCTGCTCGAAGCCATGACGCCGGTAGCGGTCATGATTGATGAGGCGGATGCAGCGCTCGGCGACCGGTCGTCACAAGGCGATTCGGGCGTCTCGGCCCGCGTATTCGGGCAGATTGCGTCGTTTATGAGCAATCCGCGCAACCGCGGACGTGTTATCTTCTTCCTCGTTACCGCACGCCCGGACCTGATGCCCGTCGACTTGAAGCGCCAGGGACGTGCCGAAGAGCACATCGCGCTTTTTTATCCGTCGACGCACGAAGAACGCGAGGAGCTCATTCGCGTGATGATGACACGCACAGGCATCGACCTCTCGTTCGAGGAAATGCCCGACTCACTGGTAAATGGCGAACGAACCTTTAGCGGCGCCGACATGGAGGCGCTCTTTACGCGAGCGAAGTTTCGTGCGGCCGCCACGGGCGAGGAGGCCGCGGTGACGACGGAAATCCTGCAGGACGCCGTGGAGGATTTCATTCCCCCCACCTACCCACTCGAAGTCGAGCTGCAAACGCTCACGGCCGTCATGGAATGTACCAGCCGGGCGTTGCTTCCCGACATGTACCGCTCCATGAGTCGAGAAGCCATCGTGCGCCGAATCGAGGAGCTAAAACGACTGATCGCATCCTCAACGTGATGCTTTATTATCCTCGGCTTGTTCGCTGTCGTGGAGAAGCCGGTCGTAAAGATCATAGCTGATCAGTACGGCATAAGGCTCATTGTTCTTCTGAATAAGAATACCACGATCGATGGTCTTCGCGTGCTCAACCAGTTCCGACGTCTTCGATCGCAACTCGGTAATGGTGGCTACGGCCTCAATTCCGCGGGTGCTATACATATCTTTATCGCGCTGACTTGTCGAATAACGAAAACTGCGCCGTAGCGCTCGGGGCCGATAAACCGGACGCTTCGCTAACAAGTTTCGTAATCAATTAAACCCACGTATCTATCCATATCCGTTACGATCTACGACCGGTTCAAAACGCCTATCTCGCGCCGTCGACGCGAATACCGTGGACGCAGTTGCGTGCCGAATTGAGGCGCTTGCTTCTGTATTTACTGGGTTTAGCCGATCGCTACGTCTTCCCTCCGCAATCATGTAATAATCCTGATTGACGCATGTTTTTGTGTAGAGTCACCGGCACAGTCGTCGCCACAAAGAAGCATGAAAACCTTCGTCTCGCGAAGCTGCTGATCGTGGAGACTGTCGGTGCAGCGGGTGATCGGCGCGATGGCCGTGATCACCTGGCGCTCGATCCGGGGTTTGGCGCGGGCATCGGAGACATGGTGCTGGTGGCACGCGAAGGCGCTGTGGTGTCGCAGGCGATGGGCGGCGTTGACGTCCCGACAAACGTCATCATCCTGGGTGTGGTGGACGATTGGGATGTTGCCCGCGACGAGTCCGCCGCCTGACCGCGTCGATCAAATTGCAGGACACGCATCGTCGGAAATGTTGGCTTATGTTCAGCCCGACTCACGAAGCAACCCTTATCACATGACATCCATTTCCCGCTTCGGGCGACTTGCCTGGCGGCTCGTGCTCGTCAGCGCGCTCATCGTGCCCTCAACCGTCCAGGCGCAAACCGCTCGGGCTCCGCAGACTGACCTCCCCGATGTCACGCGCGCGCTGGCAATCACGAACGCGCGCATCGTACAGGCACCTGGTCAGGTTATCGACCGTGGTACGGTTGTCGTACGCAACGGCCTGATCGAAGCCGTCGGCAGTCGGGTCGATATTCCGGTCGACGCCCGCACCATCGAGGGCGACACGCTGGTCGTCTATGCCGGGTTCATCGACGGATTGTCGCATACGGGCATACCTGAAGCACTGGCCACGCCGCTCACGTATCGGGTTCCTACTCCCGCTGATCCGCCGTACGACCGCGCCGGCATCCAGCCGAATCGTGTCGCTGCGTCACATTATCAGTCGGCAGATCCATCGATTTCGAACTTGCGTGGTGCCGGGTTTACCATTGCGCACGTGGTTCCTCGCGGCCGTTCCCTTCCCGGCAAAGGCAGTCTCGTCTCGCTCGGTAGAGGCGATGTCTCGCAGAATCTCATTCAACGAGAAGCCTCGCTATTCCTCCAGTTCTCAGGTGCCGGTGGAGTCTATCCGTCGAACGACATGGCGGTGCTCGCGCGCTTCCGGCAGCTCTACCGCGAGGCCGAACAGCAGCAACAGATCGACGCCGTCTATGGGCAGGATGCGCGAGGCCTGGAGCGGCCCGTCCGCGATGAAGTCATAGAGGCGCTCTACCCGGCCGTGGAGGGCCGCCGGCGGGTGTTCGTGCTGGCCGATGGAACGACCTCGGCGCTCAAGGTACACCGCGCATTCGATCTGCAGCAGCAACTTGGATTTCAACTTGCGCTGGCAGGCGTCGATCAGGCGTTTGAAGTGGTCGACCGCCTCTCCGGAACGAACGTCCCTATCTTTCTGACGCTCAACCTTCCGGCAGAACCCGATTCTACCGACAAGGAATCGGGATCCACAGGCGAGTACGTTGCCGACTTTCGCGTCACTTCGTTGTCGGATGTCACGGCCGAGGCGGAAAACCTGCGTGCACGCCAGGCCGCTGAGCGCGAGCGGCACTACGGCGCTGCGGGCGCGCTACATCGGGCAGGTGTCACGTTCGGCTTTTCAACGCTTGGCGTCGACCACTCCGATATCCTGCCGAATCTGAGGCGCATGGTGCGCCACGGACTGACCGAAGATGCCGCCCTCGCCGCCCTTACCACGCATGCGGCGGCTCAGCTCGGGCTGTCGGATCGTGCCGGTACGATCGATCCCGGCAAGATCGCCAACCTGGCTCTGTTCAGCGGTTCGATGTTTGACGACGACTCTCGTGTCGTCGGCGTCGTGATCGACGGCCGCGACTATGCTGTGGAAGCTCCGCCTGCGGCTCAGCGCGACCGCCGCACCTCTTCACGCTAAGCAGTCATCAAAAAATCCATGCTTAAGCGCTTCGCGTTATTCTTCGCCGCGTGGGCCCTGTTGATTTCGGCAGCCGGCCACGTTGCATCCGCACAGGAGGTCGGCTCCCTCCTCATCCGAAATGCCACCGTTCTGACCGTCACCAACGGCACGCATGCAGGCGCTGACGTGCTCGTTGTCGACGGCAAGATTCGCGACATCGGGCCGGGACTCTCCGCGCCGGACGGAGGCCGCACCATTGACGCCTCAGGCATGTACGTGATGTCGGGCATCATCGATGCACATTCGCACATCGCCATCAGCAACGTCAACGAGGCGACGAGCCCCGTGACGGCCGAAGTGTCCGTAGGCGACGTCCTCAATCCCTATGACATCAACCTGTATCGTGCGCTGGCCGGCGGCGTGACGACGTCGCAGGTGATGCACGGCTCGGCGAATGTTATCGGCGGACGCAACGCCACGATCAAGCATCGCTACGGCGTTCGGAACCCCGACGCACTTCGGTTCGAGGGTGCGGCATCAACCATCAAGTTTGCACTTGGTGAGAACCCGACGCGCGTGCACGGCCGCGGCAACAACGTCGTGCCGGCAAGCCGGATGGGCGTCGAGTTCACGCTTCGTGAGGCTTTTACGCAAGCCCGTCGCTACCGCGATGCCATGGATCGATACGAAGAGGAACGGCGCCGCAATCCGCGTGCGATCCCTCCCCGATACAACGAGCGGCTCGAGATTCTGGCTGATGTCCTCGACGGCAACATCATGATCCACGCGCATTCGTACCGCGCCGATGAAATCCTGATGCTGCTCGACGTCGTGCAGGATTTCGGCATCGACAACATCGTCTTCCAGCACGTGAATGAAGGCTTCAAGGTGGCGCCGGAGCTCGCCGCAGCGGGAGCCATGGCGTCGATTTTCTCCGACTGGTGGGCGTACAAGTTCGAGGTTTACTACTCCACCGCATACAATGCCGCGATCCTCGTTCGCAACGGCGTGCTGACGTCGATCAACTCTGACTCCGCCGAACTCAACCGGCACCTCTTCCACGAAGCCGCCAAGTCGCAGCGCTACGGCGACCTCACCGACGACGAAGCGCTCGCACTCATCACCATCAATCCGGCCACTCAGCTCGGCATCGCCGGCCGAACGGGTTCGATTGAAGTAGGAAAGGACGCCGACCTCGTTTTGTTCGATGCGCACCCGTTGTCGGTCTACGCCATCCCGCAGATGACGATTGTCGACGGAGTCGTCCGCTTCGACCGAAATGAGGATCCCGATGATATGCGGCTCCTCATCGATCCATCTGAAAAGATTGAAGACGCGTTCGTCGAGCACGATCACGAACGCTGCATGGATGGGGTCGACCTGTTTGAATTTGCCGGCGGCGCGCTTCGCTAACACGGAACCATGAGACTAATGCTCACTCGCCTCACCATTTTTCTGTGCGCGTTGCTGTTCAGCCCGCTCGTTGTTCTGGGGGATGG
>CBFGYX010000087.1:0-6962 GCA_965653075.1 uncultured bacterium | reverse complement strand
GGAGAGATCGACCAGGAGCAGCTACGGATCGAACTCCGCCGCACGTTGCCCGGACTTTTCATTCCGGTTGCGTATTACGAGCTACCGGAGCCGAACGTCGGGCTGAAGGTCTCGAGGCAGCATCTGAGTGAACGGGCCGAAGAACTCAGACGGCCATAAAGCCCGGCGTTATTTTCGCTGGAGCCAGAAGACCAGGATGTCGTCATCGAAGCTCGGCGAGGCGCTGCGGTTCAGCACATCCGTAAGCATCGAGCCGATGGGGTTGGGCTCCCAGAGCGCACGTGTTGCACCTTCGCGGATTCCTTCTTCGCCCACCATCTCACCTGACGCCAACTGCTGCTCCATGAGGCCGTCGGTGTAGGCCAGGAACGCCGCGCCTTCCGGAATTTCAACCGTTCGGTCAGTGAACTTGGCGTTCGGGTCGAGGCCCAGGATGATATCCGACTGCTCGACGACCGACGTCTCGTGCGGCGCCACCAAGATCGGACGGCAGTGGCCGGCGTTGGTATAGGTAATCTGATTCTTCGCGGGCTCCCATTTCAGCAGCAGTAGCGAGGCGAATGTCTCCTCCATCACCTCGTCTTGCATGAGCAGGTTATTGACACGCTGCATCAGGAGAGCGGGCGAAGTCGTTTCGCGGAGCATCGCGTGCAGCGTGCCGCGCACGTAGCTCAGAAAGCTGAACGCATAAAATTTGGCTTGCAATCCCTTCCCCATCACATCCCCGATGGTGAAAAAGAATGTGCCGGGCTCAGATTCTGTCCAGTCGAACAGGTCACCGCCGCCGTGTTCGCGCGGACTGTTGTGGAAATAGACCGTGTAGCCGTCAACGTCGGGCAGTTTCTTCGGCATCAACTTCTGCGAGAAGTCTTTCCCGATGCGCGCGTCGAGCTGGGTCTGATAGATCTTGGTGCGCTCCATCAGCCGCTCGATACGAGTGAGGAGCTGCTCGATATCGAAGGGCTTGGTGATGTAGTCATCGACGCCCATCCGCATGCCGCGCATACGAGAGCTGTCGTCAGCCTTTGCCGTCAGGAAGATGAACGGGATGGCGCGGGTAGACTTGTCTTCCTGCAGGGCGGCCTGCAGCGCAAAGCCGTCCATGCGCGGCATCATGATGTCCGAGATGATCAGGTCAGGGATCTCCTCGGCGACGCGCTCGACAGCTTCCTCGCCGTTTGCAGCGGTGCGAACGTGATACAGCTTGCCGAGGCGGTATTCCAGCAGCCTCCGCAGCGTATGTTCGTCTTCGACTACTAGAATGGAATGTTTAGCCATGGATCCTGCTCGGAGGAGACCAGAAATTCTAAGCGGTTGACGTCCCCTCTACCACGTTCATAGCGCATATCCTTCGTACACGCTTTGATCATCAACAGGCCCATCCCGCGTTCGGGGAAAGATTCCAGGATCTCACTTCGGGCCGAAAGTCTACCGTCGAGGTCGAAGCCCTGCGAGTTGTCCTCGATGCCGCAGCGAACGTACTCACCGTTCGCCTCGAACTCCATCGTGACAACCGGCCTCCGACTTTCAAAATTAGCGTGTTGAATAAGATTCGATAACCATTCGTGCACCGCGAGCTTCATCTGATGAAGCGACGGCAGATCGAGCGGGGGGACGAACGTACTGTCGTCCTCCCATTCGACGAACAATGCGTGGACACGGTCCACCACTTCGTCAAGATCGGTAAATCGTAACGTCACCGGAGACACGAGGGTACGTGAAGAACCAGACTTCACAACAGGTTCGCACATTAACCCGGGGGTTTAGCTGAGGGATGCTTGGGCGGCTTCAACGGTCTGGAACTGGCGGAACACCTTGTAGGTGCGCGTCAGCTGGACCACCACCTGGACGGGGCGTGAGACGGAGGCAAAAACGACTTGCCCGTCGAGCGGAGATACCTGGCGGTACATACTGAATATGGAGCCAAGGCCCGTCGAGTCGAGGATGCCGGTTTCGGTAAAGTCCAGGATGAAGTTGCGCGCACCTGCCTTAACCTGATCCTGGCACGCGCTCTTAAACTCGGCCGCGTTCCGGAAATCCAGCGCCTTGCCGATACGGACGACGACCGTCTGCTCTGTAGTCGGCTCAATGGCGAAACTCATCGTATGCTGCATGTTTGTTGGGAAAAGCGTCTTTGGTCACCTGTCGCTAAGAAGGGTATCGGCCGGTGATGCCGCGATGTTAAGCGATTACTAACGAAAGTTTGAGCGGTCAGGTCGACGTCGACGACGTAATGAATAAATTCTGTTTGATGCGAGTGGCCGGGCGAATGACGTCGGGCAATAAATGATTCACCGCATCGCTAAGATGCGCTTTATCGCCCGGTAAAAAACCCGCGTGAGTGAGTGGCTTCAAGGTATGCAAATTATCTCGACCTATATAGCCATCCCCTTCGTTTTCCACGGTTTGTCCGCTGAACCTGCATGAACCGCCGGCGTAGCACGTGGCTCCCGATATCACAGCCTTGCGCGTGTGGTTATGAAACTGCGCCGCCGAGGTCCGTCATCGCTCCGTTCGTGCGCCTTTTTCCCGTCGTGTTTCTCGTCTTTCTGATGATTCCTGCGGGATG
Organism: uncultured bacterium; assembly: GCA_965653075.1. GTDB lineage: Bacteria > Bacteroidota > Rhodothermia > Rhodothermales > CAZKDQ01 > CAZRTY01. The sequence continues at coordinate 4,393 of CBFGYX010000087.1, read as the reverse complement.
TTCGCCGGCATCGCGGTCGAACGGCGTGGTGGAGCCCTCGGATGAGCATCATCCGACGTCGGAGAGTTGGGGCGTTCGTTTCGTCATCTCGGAAACAGTCGAAGAAGCAGGGGAATCGCGGCCCCGCCTCATAATGGAAGCCGGTTACATGGCGACGTTCGATGACGACAGCACGTACACGGTGCTGCGTCCGAACGTTGATGAGGGGGAGTCGGATGTGATTGCGGTAATCTTCGATCCGGCTGCGAATGATACCAGCGCCGTCGTCCGCGCTCATGAGATCATTTATCGCGAGGCCGACGGCATCTTTGATGCAACGGGCGATGTCCGTGTCGAGGCACGAGACGACCGAAGACTCTGGAGCGACCGCCTGCACTGGGACGAACGTGAACGGCAGATCCGCGCGCCGGGGTTCGTCCGCATCATCTCACCGTCCGAACGGATCGAGGGGTACAATATGATTGCCGACGAGGATCTCGATAATTACCGGCTCGAACGTGTGACGGGCGAGGCGGAGATCGAGGAGACGTCAGGTGCCGACGAGCCGCCCATGATTCGCGATTCCGAAGATCAGCAGGAGGTGCGATGAGGGCGTCGCGATTGTTATTCCTGCTTGTTTTTCTGATCGCACCGCAGGCGTCGGCGCAGGAGGCGGAGACCGTTCGCGAGGTACAGGTGCTACATGCCGACTCGCTCGTGGGCCGTGTAGTCGACGGACGAAGTGTGCGCACGCTCTTCGGAAACGTGCGGCTGCGGCAGGGCGAGACCGACCTCCGATCCGACCGCGCGACGCAGTTTCTGGATGCAGGGGAGATCCACTTCGTAGGCCGTGTCGAAATAGCAGAGCGCGGCGATTCACTCCGCGCCGATACGGTCTATTACAACACGCGTACGAAGGTAGGCCGGGCAATTGGGAGCGTATGGCTCACCGACGGCGACGTCGTGGTAATGGCCCCGTCGGGCAATTACGACACGCGATCTAAACACGCCGTCTTCACCGATGGCGTAACGCTCGTCGATAGCGCCTCCACACTGCGTAGTTCGACCGGCGAGTACTGGTCGGACGAACGCCGCGCCGAGTTCGCCGGCAGCGTCCGGCTCGACGAAGACCGGTCGATAACGCTGGCAGACAGCATCACCTACCTGCGCGATGACGAGTTCTCTATCGCTCGTGGCGATGTGGCCATCCTTCATTTGGACGAGGACGATGACGGCTCGAGCACCGACCGAACGTACCTGTTCGGCGCTCATGCCGAGCACGACAATCAGACGCGCTTTAGCCGCATTCGCGGCGACCCGTTGCTGATGCGTGTGGAAGCCGATTCATTGGGCGAGCCATCAGACACAATGTTGGTCCGGGCAGAGACGCTGCTCTCGGCTCGAAGCGATTCGCTCGATCGATTGACGGCTGTGTCAGGCGTCCGCATCTGGCAACGGCGCCTGGCCGCGGTTGGAGACTCACTCGTCTTCGACCGACATCTGAATGAGGAAGGGGAGGCCTCGCTCGATGAGGCAAGACTCTTCGGTATTCCCGTCGCCTGGGTAGATGCTATGCAGCTAAACGGCGACACGCTACGCGTCATAGGCCGAGGCGGCAGCATCGACTCGCTCTACGCGAACAGCCGCAGCTTCGTCGCCCGCTTCGACTCAACGCTTCAGCGGATCCACCAGGTGAAAGGCCGCGACCTCGCCGCCGCGTTCGTCGAAGACACCATCCGCACCATGCGGACCTGGCCGAACGCCGAAGCTATTTATTTCCTTCATGATGAAGACGAGGGATTGCGCGGCGCCGTCCGAGGATCTGGTGATGAGATCGTCTTTCGGTTCTCGGCTGGTGAGCTCCACCGCGTATCGATATTGTCCGGCACGGAGGGTGAGTACTTCGAAGCCGAGGACATCCCCGAACCGTTGGAACTTGAAGGATATCGGTGGGAGCCCGAAATCCGTCCTGAAAAGGACCTCCTACTCGGCGGCGTCGTTCCGCAAGAACGGTTCGGACAGCTTCCGCCTCCCGCGCCCGTCACGGCGCGTGAACAGGCACAACCGCCGGTTGATCAAATCGATTGAATGTCAGAAGCATCCCTCCATAGTCCACCCGTCGTGTTGCGCGCCGAAGATCTCACCAAGCGCTACCGTAAGCGAGCCGTGGTTCAGCATGCGTCGCTTCAGGTGGAGGAGGGGGAAATCGTCGGACTCCTCGGCCCCAACGGCGCGGGTAAAACCACGACGTTCTATATGATTGTGGGAATGATCCGGCCGGACAGCGGGGAAATCTACCTGGGTGACGACCGGATCACGCGACAACCGATGTACCGTCGGGCGCGTCGCGGCATCGGATACCTCTCGCAAGAGGCATCCATCTTCTCACAACTCACGGTCGAGGGTAACATCCACGCCGTGCTCGAATTCCAGTCCATCTCGCGCGCCGAAAGACAGGACCGCGTCGATCAGTTGATCGGCGAGTTCGGGCTCGAGACCGTCCGCCGTTCCAAAGGGTATACGCTTTCGGGCGGCGAGCGGCGTCGAACAGAGATTGCCCGGGCACTCGCGACGAGGCCGCGCTTCTTGTTGCTCGATGAGCCGTTTGCCGGCGTTGATCCGATTGCCGTTGAAGACATCCAGTCGATTGTTGCCGCGCTCAAGGATCGCGGAATCGGCGTCCTCATCACCGATCATAACGTGCACGAGACGCTTGCCATTACCGATCGGGCGTACCTGCTCTACGAAGGACGTATCCTCACCCACGGCACGAGCGAGGCCCTGGCGGAGGACCCGGAAGTCAGGCGGCGGTATCTCGGCGAAAAGTTCACCCTCGAACGGTATCGATAACGCCTCCCAAGCTGGTTTCACACCCGGGAGGGCGCCCTTTGCTTACCGTCGTTCGTATCTTCGGCCGATTGTACCGGCACCAACAGTTTTACCACACACCATTAATCAGGATCAGGAATCATGGTCGTTGTCATGGAACCGGACGCGCAGGAGCGTCAGATTGAAGCGGTTATTGCACGGCTCAACGAATTCGGCTTCGATGTTCATCGCTCCAGCGGTGTTAATCAGACGGTGCTTGGCGCGATCGGTGTGCATCCGGACTTCGACACGAGGCTGATCAAAGTGCTCGACGGCGTGGCGGATGTCCACCGCGTGACGGAGCCCTACAAATTCGCCAGCCGCACGTGGAAGCGCGAAGACAGTGTGGTGCAGGTGGGTAACGTCGCTATCGGCGGTTCCGAAGTCGTTGTGATGGCCGGCCCTTGTTCGGTTGAAAGCGAGGAGCAGATCCACGCGTCGGCCCAGGCAGTCGCCGCGGCGGGTGCGACGGTCCTCCGCGGCGGTGCGTTCAAACCGCGTACATCCCCCTATGCATTCCAGGGTCACGGGATCAAAGCGCTCCAGATGATGCGCGAAGCCGCCGACGCGCACGGCCTTCAGGTCATCACTGAAGTCATGGAGATCGCACAGATCGAAGATGTGGTCCGCTACGCCGATCTCATCCAGGTGGGTGCGCGCAACATGCAGAACTTCCCGCTGCTCAAAGAGCTCGGCAACGCAGGCAAGCCGGTCTTCCTCAAGCGCGGCTCGGCAGCGACGATAGACGAGTGGCTGATGAGCGCCGAGTACATTCTCGCAGGCGGCAACGGCGAGGTCATCCTCTGCGAGCGGGGCATCCGAACATTCGAAACATACACGCGCAACACGCTCGATCTATCGGCGGTGCCGGTGCTCAAGAAGAAGAGCCACCTGCCTGTCGTCGTCGACCCCAGCCACGGCACGGGCATCCGCGGCAAAGTCACACCCATGGCGCGTGCTGCCGTTGCCGCCGGCGCCGACGGACTCATGGTTGAGATACACCCTGATCCCGATCGCGCACTCAGCGATGGCCCGCAATCGCTCTTCTTTGACCAGTTTGAAGAGCTCATGCGCCAGATTCGCCTCATCGCCCGCGCCATCGATCGGTCGGTGCGTGAGCCTTCGGGCAGTGTTCTTAATTCTTAAACGGATGTAATTTCTCTCTAATCGGGCTTTTTATGGGAAGCCTACCCGCCGGGGCCGAGTATGCCCCCGCGAACCTTTAATCTTTTTATGTACATATGTGCGGAATTGTAGGGTATATAGGACCAAGAGAAGTTTACCCAATTATAATTACAGGTTTAAAACGCCAGGAATACAGGGGGTATGATAGTACAGGGGTAGCTATCTTAAATGGAGGTCTGCATGTTTATAAGAAAAAAGGTAAGGTTGCCGAACTGGAAGAAGCTCTGATTGGTAAACCTGTAAGTGCACATATTGGCATTGGTCATACCCGGTGGGCTACTCATGGTGAACCCAGCGACTGCAATGCACATCCGCATGTGAGTGCCAGTGGTAAATTAGCTATGATACATAAGGGAATTAT
>CBFGYX010000086.1:0-6984 GCA_965653075.1 uncultured bacterium | reverse complement strand
GAAGACGGATTTCCGCGCGATATTTCGCGTGCCGACTTCATCGACTTCCTCGTGACGCACCTCGATTGCTACGGCGATCCGCCTGAGGACATTTCAGCCGCGATTGACTACGCCTTCTCGACCGCAGAAGGTAAAGGCGGCTTTCTTCTCGCCGCGATGATGGACGGCGAACTTGCCGGTGCGATGGTTGTCATCGACACCGGAATGGGCAGCTTCATCCCCGAGCACATCCTGGTGTACGTCGCTGTAGACGCCGCGCAACGCGGACACGGTATCGGCACGCAGTTGATGAACGCCATGCGCGAGACGTGCCACGGCGATGTCGCGCTGCACGTCGAGTACGACAATCCGGCACGGCGCTTGTACGAACGTCTTGGCTTTACGACAAAGTATGCCGAGATGCGGCTCCATCGATAGTTATTCCTCATCCGTCCCGCCATTATCATGGCCCGATTACGCGTTCACCCCGAGCGCATTCTCCGAAACGTCCGAAAACTGAGCGCTTTTCTGAGCGAGCACAACGTCCAGTGGACGCTCGTCGCCAAAGTGCTTAGCGGCGATAACGAAGTCTTGCAGCATTTGCTCGAGTCGGACGCCTTTGACGACGTCCACTCGATAGCCGACGCACGCATATCCGGTCTCCAGTCGATGAAGGAGGTGAGGCCGGACATCCGCACGATGTACCTCAAGCCGCCGGCGATCGAGTTGGTGGATGACGTTGTGGAGTGTGCAGATGTCTCGGTCAACTCCAGCCGCACCACGGTCCGCGCACTCAATGAGGCGGCTGAGCGCCGCGGCATTGTCCACAAGATCATCGTCATGATCGAAATGGGCGAATTGCGCGAAGGCATCATTCGCGAGAACATCCTTCGGTTTTACGAGGAGGTTTTCGACCTGCCGCACATTGAAGTCATCGGCATCGGCACGAACCTCGGCTGTATGCACGGCATCGAGCCGAACTACGACAAGCTCATCCAGCTCAGTCTGTACAAGCAGCTACTCGAGTCGAAATTCGATCAGCGGATTCCGCTGGTGTCGGGCTCGAGCTCGATCGCGCTTCCGCTGATCGGCACCCCTAAGTGGCCTGCCGGCATCAATCATTTGCGGATTGGGGAGGGTGCCTTTTTCGGCACGTCTCCGCTGGATGGAGAACGGTTTCAGGACCTCTCTACGGATGCCTTTGAGTTCTCGGCGAACATCATCGAGACTGGCACCAAGGCGACAACACCGGATGGCGTGGTAAGCGAAGCGGCGATCGGCCAGGTGGCGGAACCGCCCGATGAAGCCGACACGATGCGCCGCTGCATCGTAGACTTTGGCCTGCTCGATGTCGATGTCGACGACCTGACGCCCGTCGACCCGGATGTCCATTTCGCCGGCACCACGTCGGACATGACCGTCTACGATGTCACGGACGCGCGTTACCTCTATCGCGTAGGCGATGAGCTGACCTTCACGCCGAACTACATGGCGGTCGCCCGTTTGATGCACTCGAAGTACATCGAGACCGACGTTGAGCCAAGTTTTGCGCTTATCGAGCGTGTTAACGGTGTCGCTTAATGCGGTGCGGTAGAAGATCCAGCGAGCGACCGTAACCGGTTCATCCGAAGTCGTGTAACTCCTCTGTCCGCCGCGGCACTTTCCCGCCGGTCTCTGCATCGAACGTCTGAAGACGAACCAAAATGCAGATAGACACATGGCCGGCAAGGACGATATTGCACTTGAGCTGGATGAAGCTCGACGCGGTTTGGAGGATGGAATACGTGAGGTGGTTGGGCGCCATTCGAACGGCGGTGGCATCGAGCTTTCTCTCAACCTGATCGAAGAGCCAGATGCGGGCAGCCGCGACCTGGAAGAGAAGAATCCCGAACTCTACGGGGCCATCATGCAGCAGGTGGAGAAGTTCTTTGCCAATCCGGCCGTTCGTGAGTCGAACGTGAGCATCTACAGCGTCCAGGCGATCGACTCAGACGGTGACGGCGAGGCTGCCGTGAACGTGCAGTACGAGTATGCGGTGAACCCAGGCATGCGCGGTGCAGAGCGCTCGGTGGCCGGCGGCACGGGCAGCGAGCCCGTAGGGCCGTCTAACACGAACATGCCGTAGCGACTATACCGCCTTCGCACGAGACCTTGTCTCGTGTATGTAGTTGAGTGCAGCGTATGACGAATCAACGACGCGGTAGAGTCCGCGGTAGCGTTCGTGCGCCATGCGCTGATCGAAGAAATGCTCGAATAACTCGATTAGCGGGTCGTAGAAGCCGCCCACGTTGACGACGGCGATCGGTTTGTCGTGATATCCGAGTTGCCTCAGCGTGAGTACTTCGGTGAGCTCTTCGAGCGTGCCGAAGCCGCCTGGGAGGACGATAAAGGCATCGGCACGGGTGAAGATAATCGCTTTGCGCTGCTGCATCGTCTCGGTGACGTGTAGCTCATCAGCGATGCCGTACGCGATTCCCTCGCCCAAGCACCTCCGCTTCGTCGATGAATCGATCTGCGACGTGATTGCTGGATGCGCAGTAGACTCCGATGTGCATAGTCAACGATTTAGTGTGGACCGATGGTGGGGGATTGCTCGATAAGGTAACCGGATCGGGTGAAAGTCGACGGCAGGAGAGCGCAAATTCTATGCGTCCGAGCGGCGGACGTACGAGCGTGTGGCCGACGCGCCGGCTTCATGACGTCCCGGTTTGAGGTTGGTGAACCTCGGCGGGGCCGAACCCGGTTCTTCCCACAAACAAGAAGCTTGCAGGACCGTTGTTGCGCATCGACATGAGCCAGGCGGCCGGCGCAGACCGGCGATCTCACTCCGAATTATTGCGGCGGTCAGAACATTTTGGCTGCGCAACGCTACTCAGAGCTTCCCCCGTAACTCGAGCAGGCGTAATAACGTGAGCGATCAGAAGATTATTTTTTCGATGGTGGGTGTGGGCAAGGTTTACAAGCCCAACCACCAGGTGCTAAAAGACATTTATTTATCCTTTTACTACGGCGCCAAGATAGGTGTGCTTGGCCTTAACGGCGCCGGTAAGAGCACGCTGCTGCGGATCATCGCCGGGTTGGATCAGGATTACCTGGGCAAGATCCAGGCGCAGAAAGGAATTACGTTTGGATATCTGCCGCAGGAGCCGGAGCTGGATCCGGAGAAGACGGTGCGCGACATCGTTGAGGAGGGCGCGCGTGAGACCGTCGAGCTGGTGCGGCGGTACGAGGCGGTGAGTGAAGCATATTCCGATCCGGATGCCGACTATGAGAAGCTGATGGAGGAGCAGGGCAAGCTTCAGGAGAAGATTGATCGGCTCGACGCGTGGGACATCGACAGCAAGCTCGAGATGGCGATGGATGCGCTGCGGACGCCTCCGCCGGAAACGCCGATTTCGGTGCTGTCTGGTGGTGAGCGGAGGCGCGTGGCGCTGTGCCGCCTGCTGCTTCAGCAGCCGGATGTGTTGCTGCTTGACGAGCCGACGAACCACCTCGATGCGGAATCCGTCGCGTGGCTCGAGCAGCATCTGGCGCGCTATGAGGGCACGGTCATCGCAGTGACGCACGACCGCTACTTTCTGGACAACGTGGCGGGGTGGATCCTGGAGCTCGACCGTGGAGAGGGCATTCCGTTCAAAGGGAATTACTCGTCGTGGCTGGAGCAGAAGCAGGCGCGGCTCGCAGTGGAGGAGAGGCAGGAGTCGAAGCGGCAGAAAGCGCTTGCGCGGGAGTTGGAGTGGATCCGGCAGTCGCCGAAAGGCCGCCACGCCAAGAGCAAGGCGCGTATCGCTGCCTATGAGGAGATGCTGGCGAAGCAGCAGTCGAAGCGCGATGAAGACGTGGAGATCCCGATACCGCCCGGACCGCGCCTCGGTGACCTGGTGATTGAGGCGAAAGGGATATCGAAGGCCTTTGGCGACAAGCTGCTGTTTTCGGACCTCGACTTTTCGCTTCCGCCGGGAGGAATCGTGGGCGTGATCGGGCCGAACGGTGCCGGTAAGACGACGCTCTTCCGCATGATCACCGGCCAGGAGCAGCCCGACGACGGCTCGTTCAACGTGGGTCCGACGGTGAAGCTGGGATACGTTGACCAGGACCGTCCGCTCGACGCCGATAAAACCGTGTGGCAGGAGATTTCCGGTGGCCACGAGATTCTCCGGCTGGGTAACCGGGAGATCAACTCGCGCGCGTATGTGGGCCGTTTCAACTTCACCGGCAGTGACCAGCAGAAACTCACGGGCAAGCTGTCCGGCGGGGAGCGCAACCGCGTTCACCTGGCCAAGATGCTAAAGGAAGAGGCCAACGTGTTGCTTCTTGACGAGCCCACGAACGACCTCGATGTGAACACACTGCGCGCGCTCGAAGAGGCGCTGGCCGAGTTTGCAGGTTGTGCCGTCGTGATATCGCACGACCGCTGGTTCCTCGACCGAATCGCCACGCACATCCTTGCCTTTGAAGGCGAGAGCGTTGTTCGCTGGTTCGACGGCAACTACTCGCAGTACGCCGAATATCGCCGCGATGTGCTGGGCATCGACGACCAGCCGCAGCGAATCAAGTACAAGCGGCTGATGCGGGATTGATTGGGGAAGGAACGCGCCGGTGGCGATACGGCCACTGATTCATTTGGCGTACGCCACCGAGCGGACCTCCCGAATGACCGTGACTTTGATCTGGCCGGGATACTGCATCTCTCGCTGAATACGGTTTGAGATGTCGCCGGCGAGTTGTTCAGCGTGCGTGTCGGAGACGAGGTCGTGATTGACCAGCACGCGGATTTCTCGTCCGGCCTGGATGGCATACACGCGTTCGACGCCGTTGAAGGAGCCTGCGACTTCCTCGAGCTTCTCGAGTCGTTTGATATAGGCATCCAGCGCCTCACGGCGTGCGCCCGGGCGGGCACCTGAGATTGCGTCGGCCGCCTGAACGATCGGTGCGATGAGCGAGGTCATTTCGATCTCGTCGTGATGCGCACCGACGGCATTGCAGACGTCGGCGTCTTCCTTGTACTTCCGGCAATACTCCATGCCCACGATGGCGTGGGGGTTCTCGATGTCTTCTTCGACGACCTTGCCGATGTCGTGCAGGAGGCCCGCCCGCCGCGCTTTGTCGACGTCCAGATTAAGCTCGGCGGCGACCAGCGAGGCGATGCGCGCAGTTTCGATCGAGTGAGCCAGCAGGTTCTGGCCGTAGCTGGCACGGTAGCGCATCCGTCCGACGAGTCGGATGAGTTCGGGATGCAGTCCGTGAAGGTTGAGGTCGATGGCGGTGCGTTCGCCCGTCTCGATGATTTCCTCCTCCATCTCCTCGCCCACCTTGTTCACCACCTCCTCAATTCGCGCCGGGTGAATTCGGCCGTCCTGGACGAGTTTGATGAGGGATAGGCGCGCCACTTCTCGCCGAACCGGGTCAAAGCCCGAAAGGATGACGGCCTCCGGCGTGTCATCAACGATCACCTCGATGCCCGTGGCCGCCTCGAACGCGCGGATGTTTCGACCGAGTGAGCCAGCAGGTTCTGGCCGTAGCTGGCACGGTAGCGCATCCGTCCGACGAGTCGGATGAGTTCGGGATGCAGTCCGTGAAGGTTGAGGTCGATGGCGGTGCGTTCGCCCGTCTCGATGATTTCCTCCTCCATCTCCTCGCCCACCTTGTTCACCACCTCCTCAATTCGCGCCGGGTGAATTCGGCCGTCCTGGACGAGTTTGATGAGGGATAGGCGCGCCACTTCTCGCCGAACCGGGTCAAAGCCCGAAAGGATGACGGCCTCCGGCGTGTCATCAACGATCACCTCAATGCCGGTGGCCGCCTCGAACGCGCGGATGTTTCGACCCTCACGTCCGATTATGCGGCCCTTCATCTCGTCGTTCTGGATGTTGACGACGGAGACGGTGTTCTCGATGGCATGACTGGCGGCGGTCCGCTGGATCGCCGTGAGGATGATCTTGCGTGCGTCGCGGTTGGCGCGGAGCCGAGCTTCGTCGCGGATTTCCTTGACGGCGGATGATGCTTCGAGCCGAGCTTCGTCGGTAAACTTCTCGATCAGCGCTTCGCGTGCCTCTCGCTGAGACATCCGCGTAACTTGCTCGAGCCGTCTGATTTGCTCGGCTTTCAGCGACTCGATTTCTGCCGCCTCGGCCTCGAGCCGATGCTGTTGTTCGGTCAGGTCTTGCGCATGCGCCTCGAGCTGTTCCTGGAGCTTGATAAGCTCGGCGGACACGGCCTCGGCGTCCCGTTGCAGAGCATGCGCCTTTTGGTGGCTACGCTGCGCCTCGTGCGTGATGGTATTGACCGCATCGGTGGCCTGTTGGAGCAGACGCTCCCGTTCCTGAATCCGCTGTGCCCGGCGATTTAGTTTTTCGAGTCTGCGATCGAGCTTCTCTTTATGCCGTCGTACGGCCCGTTGGTGCTCCTGGACGTCTCGGTCGAGCGTCGCCCGCGTTCCGGCGAGTTCAGCCTCAACCTCTCTTCGATAGGCTTCACGCTGTAGTTCAGCTTCACGTTTTGCATCATTAGCGATGCGGTTCGCGTCCTCACGGGCCCGTTCCAGAACGGATCGTCCTATGCGGGCAAGGAGGACTCTATCGATGGCGATGCCGGCACCAAGCGCCGCTACGGCTATCACAATAACCGTAGTTGCATCCATATGTCTTCTATTAAGCTACGTGGAAGACCGGGAGGCGTCTTTGTGGCGCACTACCGGCCAAACGGCCGAAGCCGTGTCTCGGATGATAGGTTATCCGACCAAAGGAATAAACAGCAAAAAGCCCCGGTCGGTTCGTAAAGAAAACCGCCGGGGCTCGAAAGGGCCTCATGCTACCTGCAGCAGCTGGATATAAGAACCTCTCCTTATATACCACGGTGGGTGCCGCTCGCATCCTTTCAACGTCCACTGTCCGTCCGAAGACGAATCCCGCCGTGGCGGGATGAGGCCTGTTGGCCGGATCCGAAGGGTGGCGCCCGATTGCATAACCGTCAGGTTCTTTTATGCAAAAGCCACAGGCAACATGA
>CBFGYX010000085.1:0-7061 GCA_965653075.1 uncultured bacterium | reverse complement strand
CTACCACAAGCTCATTCAACTTTCTACGGCTCACGCTCGACGCCCGCCGCTTCGTCACGCTCCGTGGTCGCCATATCGCGGCGGCGCAGGTGTTTGTGGATGCGACGACGTCCGATGCGCCGTTTACGTTGATGCCGATGGTCGGCGGCTCCCGCAGGTTACGGGGATACCACGAAGGGCGCTTCCGTGACAGGATCTCGGCCGTCGCGCAGGCGGAGTATCGTTTTCCGGTATTGTGGCGCGTCGGCGGAGCAGCGTTCGCGGCCGTCGGCGGCGTCGGTCACAGCATCAGCGACTTCAGCACCGATCACATCCGTGCCTCGATTGGCGGCGGGCTGCGCTTCCGCCTTAACGAATCGGGCGTGACCGCACGAATCGATTACGCGGTTGGCGCCGACGGCGGGGCGCTTTATCTGACATTACTCGAGGCGTTCTAAAAGCCTCTAACGCGCCGGCCTACTCGAACCAGGTCGACTCCACGCGAACCGAGTCGGCCTCGAACGAGCGCGTAAACTTCCGGAACCCACCCACGCGCATCTGCCCACGCTTCAGGTCGGCACCGGATTCCTGGTGATAAAACTCGGCCTCTCCGGCATCGATGCGGAAGTTGACATCGAAGGCGCGGATATCCTGCGTTGCGGTATTCGTGACGAGGTACTCTACGTGGACGAACGAGCTGTCACCTTCGGCCGTTCGCCACCATTCGTTGATCACAACATCGACAGCCGCTACGACTTCCTCCGATTCTGATCCTTCTTCCAGGAAGATCGTCGCTTCAGCGGTCCTGTTCTCCCTCACACGAACGGTCACGCTGTTGGCCTCGTAGCCGGGCTTCCGGGCGTGGATGGTATAATTGCCCGCCTCGATATCCCTCAAAGCGAACCGGCCTTGTCGGTCCGTAACGAGCGCGTCGGTCGGCGGACTCGTCGTGACGCTTGCGCCTTGCACCGGCTGGGAGGTCGCATAATCAAGCACGAGTCCGTCGATGCCGCCGGCGAGTTCAGGGCCGAGGTCGCCTTCCTTGCAGCCGGCGAGAAGCAGGCCGGCCGCGAGTGCCATCATGCACAGACTAAAAGAGGAGATCCGCTGGACCCGCAGTCGAGGCAACATCAATCTTCGAATCACTTCTTGGCGAGGAGGTAAATGATGGTGTTCACGACGGGTTTATCGGCTGATTAAGCAAAAACTTAATCGAGGACTGATGTTGCAGCGTCTCCAAAATTGCAGTACGAACCGCGTAGAACTGATCGATTGACCGACGCCGTTCACCACCAACGTGGGTAATACGTTATCCCCGTCTGAACGCCCCAGACGCTGTCGTTGAGCTTGCCCTGCTGGACGCCATCGAGGCCGTCCTGCAGCATGTAGTCGAACCGGTACCCGAGCGAGATGCCGAGTGATGGCGTGAGCATGTACTCGACGCCCCCGCCGGCACCCACGAACGTAAACATGCCGTCGCCGAAGCCCTGCTTCCACTCGTTCTGCACGAGTAGCCCAACACCCGCGGTTACGTATGGCGTGAACCTTTCATTGGGCATCCACAGATACCGCATTCCGAGCCCGAACTTGCCCTGCACGCGCGAGAACGCACCACGGGCAGCGATGCCGCCCACAGATGCGTCGATCAGACCGAACAGCCGGTCCGTAACGCGGACGGTGGCATCAAGCGAGCCCACCGGCCGCATCAACGGATCGCGGTAGTTGCCCTGGTATCGCTGCGTGCCCATCTGCACGCCGACACCGGCGAAACTGCGGTAGCTGCCCGTAGGCCGTCCGAAATAACTCAGCGTAGCGGTTTCGTCGACCTTGGCATCGTATTCCACGAATGCCTCCGAATTCGCGTCGTTCGGATTCTGAAGTGCCCACATATTTTCCCGAACGCCTTCGATGATCAGGCTCTTAACCGACTCCTCGATCGCTTCAGTTACCGCAAGCACAGGAGGCTCGTTGAATGTATAGCCGGCCTCCGTTTCGAGAAGTCGGTTGGCATCCACGTACCGGAATAATCCCGCATCGACCTTCTGCGAGATGATCGTCTTCGTCGAGTACACCGTCTTCAACACGCGGCCCGATTGCGTCGATACCGCCCGCAGGTAGACCGTCACCTGGTCCTGCCTAAACTGGCCGGCCGCGCCGGCGCCGAAATATCGCACGCCCGCTCCGCCGGTAATCACGTTCGTATCGTACCCGATGATGCCGCCTTCGAGGATCACGCCCGCATACAGCAGCGGTGGAAGCGGGCCAAGCGGCTCGCCGTTCGGGCCGGTGTGCTGCGCACGAATCGACTGAATAATCTGCCGCTCGTTAAGGAGGTTCGAGAGCCCCTCGCGCTCTATCGGCGCGAACCAGCCCGACTCTTCCAGCGCGCGCATCAGGATCGACGTCGAACCCTGCGTTACGGCCGTCGACCAGCTCGCCATGTTCTCGGCCTGCTTGTACTGCCCCGTCTGGTCACGGAAACGATAAACAGCCACCACCACCTTCTCCTCAGGCGGGGGCAGGCGCCGCAACTCGGCACCAGCACGCGTCTCGATGCCGGGGTGCGCCGCCGTCGTTTCAAAGGGCGCCATATAATTCGCGCAGCCCGATGCAAACACTGCGGTGGCCAATAGCGCCAGTGTGAGTCTGCAGTTAAACGTCGACATCAGTATGACGGAATCGTGATGACGGATTCATCGCCGGAGAGCACGTCGAAGACGCGAATCGACACGCCGCTCAGCCCCGGCACCACCTCGACGATGTAATCACCAAGGTCGAAGCGGCCCTCCTGCGTCAGGTCGAGATCTCGGAAACGATTGTGCACGAGCTCGCGCGAGAGCTGGCTCAGGATCTGCCGCTGCAAGCTGTTCTGAAAATCGTCGAACGGGTTGCGCATGAAGCTCGATGTCTGGCCCGTCTCGGTGTCTTTCTGCGCCTCGGCCGACTGCAAGAGCCACGAATAGTTGAGATAGGAGCCGCCAAACGCAGGATTCTTCGGCTGGTATACAAACTGTTGCGCCTCGGCCGGCCGCGCGGAGGTGCATACCAGGAGCAGCGTCGCGAAACCCAACGCGGCGCCGAGCCTGCCCCACGCCGTAGCAATCCGCCCCGCTGAAAGCTGTGCTAATCGATTCTGCGACGATCTCTTAATAGACATATTCTTCCCTGGCTGAAAGTCCCTGAACAAATCGGTGCGTGTAGAAAAGCCCCTGCTGCGCGGCCGCCTCGACCATTTCCTCTCTCGGCTGAAGCTGCGTTTGAAACGCCACCTCGTCGTTCACATGCACCAGAATACGCGTGCCGATATTCGGTAGCGGTTGCTCGCGCACCACGATGGTAAAGTTGACGGCTCCCTCAGGGGCGATCCAACTCGCATGAAACAGCGCGTAGAAATCGCCGCCGAGCCGCGTTTGCGTCTCATCCACCACGAGCCCGTCGATCTCGATTCGCTGCAGCCCGTCCTGATCACCGCCCACGACGCCCGCCTCCGCAACCCGCCGCAACTGCGCGTATTGCCGTATCAGCGTGTCGTACCCCACCGCCACCTCCTGCACATTCTGAGGCGTGCGCAACGAATCCTGTGCCGCCGCCTTGTTTACAGGCAACCACAGCAGCGCCGGCAGCATGACGAGCACGAATGGATATGGGGCGAAAGTCTTCACATGCATCGGTTCACGTATCGGCCACGGCCGGCGCACCCAAAATGCCTCCGGGTAAATTCATATTGCGATGCCGTGGGCGGTTTCCGGCCTCTTGTTCTTCGCTTTCCCAAGACCGATTGCCCACAGCCGTTAACCATTGGCCGCTTTTTTTGGGGAAGAACCGGGCTCGGCCTCGCCTTCGTTCACTAACCGTGCGCCGGGACGGTGACGGCCGGCGGCCTGCCCCAACGGCTCTTGCGTCGAGCGCCGGGACGCAAGGAAACACACTTTCCAGCAACCTCCGACAAACGCCCGCGCTCGGGCTCTGCGTCCGAACGGTGGGCATGAGAGCTACTGCTCGAAGCGGATGCCATTATCGTCCCGGCGCACAGCCGAAGATTGTGGCAAGGCCGAACCCGGTTCCCCCCAAACCATAATCAGGTGACGGCCGGCGCAAGCGATCGAAAAGACATGCCGGGGCCGGCCGCGCAGGATCATCCCGTTACAGTCAATCCGTCTGTCTCGTTGCCCTACTCGGAGCTAAAGGAATATCTCGATGCGCTCGTTGATCGATTTGAGCGTGTCGACTTCATCGACGCCGACCCGATTGCGGTGCCTCACGGTTTCGACGATCCGCGAGACCGTGAGGTTATCGGCTTGTATGCGGCGATCCTGGCATGGGGGCGGCGCCAAACGATCCTCGACAAGATGGCAGAGCTCTGCGAGCGGATGGACTACCGGCCCTACCGCTTCGTGTACGACTTCGCCAAGTCGGGTGATGCGGGTTCGCTGGCGGGTTTCAAGCACCGGACGTTCCAGCCGGAGGATGCGTACTGGCTGACGCACAACTTGGGGCTTCTGCTGCGCCGCTACGGCTCGGTCGAGCAGCTCTTTGCGCGCCACCTCGGCGCAGGTCGGTCGATTCACAGCGCCATTGAAGGGTTCAGCAACAGCTTGCTGACGGAAGATGCCGCAACGCCGGCTCGCCTCAAGAAGCACCTCGCGCGGCCGTCGACCGGCAGCGCATGCAAGCGGCTGAATATGTACCTGCGTTGGATGGTTCGGCCGGGGCCGGTCGACTTCGGCGCGTGGTCGGCGATCGAGCCGTCCGAGCTCGTGCTTCCGCTGGATGTCCACTCCGGGCGCCAGGCGCGCGAACTCGGCCTCGTTGAGCGCCGGGCAGACGACTGGCGCGCCGCGCTGGAGCTGACCGAAAACTGCCGCCGCCTCGACCCGGACGACCCCGCCAGGTACGACTTCGCGTTCTTCGGCGCCGGTGTTTACGGCGTCTCTTTGGATGCGCGGTTCACGGGAGCGAACAAGCTGACCTCCATCGACTCGCCGAGTGATCGGTAAGTACGATTGTGGTAGAGCAGCGGACGGCGGCCGTCGTACCCACTGCCTTCGAGCACGCGCGCCACGATGATGGTGCTGTCTCCTGCGCGGTGCCGGGCCGTGGTCTCGCAGTGAAGCGATGCCACGGTGCCGTCGATAATGAGGCGCTCGGCATCCATCAGTTCGATCGGCGCGAACTGTTCTTCTGAGTCAAGGCCCGACGTGGCAAAGTGCTGCCCGATTGCGGCCTGGTCTTCGGCCAGAATGTTGACGGTAAAACGGGGCGCCTCGTTGATGGCATCGTGCGATCCCGACTGCCGGTCGACGTTGAACAAGATCAGCGGCGGATCGACCGAAACGCTCGTGAACGATCCGATCGTCATCCCGCGCGGCTCATCGTTGCTGAAGAACGTGATCACCGTCACCGGCGATGGTACGTACCGCATCACACGTCTCAATCCCTCTCCCGTAAACGCACCAGACATGAAACTGAATTTGGATCGTCAATAAGAGTTTTGATCACTTCGGCCCGTTCAGGTGAAAACGTCTTTCACTCGGCTAAAGAACGATTTCTGATTGCGTTCGTCATCGGGCCGCGGAACGAACGCATCCGACTCGCGCAGTTGCTCAAGAAGTTCGCGATCCCTGGCGCTCAGATTCTGCGGCGTCCACACGTGGATGCGGACCATCTGGTCGCCCGTTCTCGAAGCATTCAGCTCGGGCAGGCCGCGGCCTCGCATCCGCAAAATGCGTCCGCTTTGCATACCGGGGTCGATCTGAACCCGGGCGCGGCCTTTCAGCGTGGGCACTTCGACTTCGGTGCCAAGTGCTGCGTCGGGCACGCTGATGTGGCAATCGTAGTAGATATCGAGGCCTTCGCGCGAGAAGTGCTCATGCGGGACCTCCTCGATCTCGATGCGGAGGTCGCCGGCGGGGCCGCCGCGGAGTCCGGCGTTGCCGCCGCCGCGCATCGTGAGGTAATTGCCTTCGAGCACACCGGCCGGGACGTTGATCGTCAGCGTTTCCTCGCCCTTCACCCGACCGTCGCCTTTGCATTCAAGGCATGGTTTGCGGATCGTCCGACCCTCGCCGCCGCAGTTGGGGCACGGCTGCACGTTCACGAACTGTCCGAAGACCGAACGCGACACCTGCCGAAGCTCGCCGACACCCTGGCACATGCTGCAGGTGTCGTACCCACTTTGCCCGCCTTCGGCGCCTGAGCCGTCGCAGACTTCGCATGCGACGTGCTTCTTGACTTTGATCTTTTTCTCGGCTCCCTCGGCGACTTCCTCGAGCGTCAGGCCAAGCTTAATTCGCAGGTCACTGCCCGCTCGACCCTGCCGCGGTCCGCGTGGTCGCCCACGCCCGCCGAACATCTCGTCGAAAATCGAGCCGCCGCCGAAAATGTCTCCGAAGGCGCTGAAGATGTCGTTGATATCGTGAAACCCTGCACCGGCGCCGGCCCCGTTGCCTTTCACGCCGGCATGACCAAACTGATCGTACCGCTGACGCTTGGCCGGGTCAGACAGAACCTCGTAGGCTTCAGCGGCCTCTTTGAAAGCACTCTCAGCCTCAGCGTCATCCGGATTTCGGTCCGGATGGTATTTCATCGCCAGCTTTCGATATGCCTTCTTTAGCTCCTCGGGCGAGGCATTCCTCTCGACGCCGAGGACTTCATAGTAATCGCGCATAAAATTAAATCCCGTCGGACGACGGTGTTATTCGTCTCCTGCTTCGTCTGAAGCCACGATCACACGCGAATGCCGCAGCACGCGGTCATTCATTCGGTAGCCGCGCTGAATCTCATGCAGTATCGTGCCCGGCGCCGTGTTTTCCGGTGCGGGTTGCCGCATCATGGCTTCGTGCAGGTTTTCGTCGAAAGGTTTGCCGACGGTTTCGATCGGATGGACGCCCAGCTTGTCAAACTCATCCACCATCTTGCGATGCACCATCTCGACGCCTTGTCGAAGCGAATCGAGCGTGGCCCCGTCAGCGGCAACGGCTTCAACGGACCGCGTCATGTCGTCCATTACATCGAGCAACTGAAGCACCACGGCTTCCTTGCCCACTTCGACCAGCACAGCTTTCTCCTCCGACGTACGGCGG
>CBFGYX010000084.1:0-7184 GCA_965653075.1 uncultured bacterium | reverse complement strand
GGCTGGCGTACGCAATCATATTGAGCCTTCTCGCCAACGCGGGCGCGATTGCATCGGTGTGGACGGGCCTCGCCGCATTCATCGTTTTACGCTGGGGATTGCTCGCGCGGATCGTTGATCCGCTGGTGGGGCGTCTTCAAAGAAGGATGTATTCGATGCCTGTGCCGGATCAAATCCTGAGAGGAATGATCATACGAACCGCAATCAAGCACAGGATCAAGTTGCCGCTTCTGGCGGAGATGGAACGTAGTATTCGAGCAAAATGGAGTCGATCGTGACGGAGTCTGTATTGCCTACGCGCGTTTATCTGGTGCGTCACGGCGAGACCGAGTACAACCGGAACCGAATCATGCAGGGGCGGAAGATCAACGCATCGCTCAATGCTACCGGCCGCAGACAGGCCGAAGCACTGGGGAAGCGGTTTGAGTCGATTCCGCTTGATGCGGTGTATGCAAGTTCGCTGCACCGCGCGGTTCAAACTGCCGGCGCAATCGCAGCGCGGCAGCGCGAAAGCCGGGTCGTGCGCTGCATGCCGGAGTTCGACGAAATGAGCTGGGGTCGATTTGAAGGAATGGGCCCGTCGCGCGAGTTACGGTCGCTGCTCGACGAAGCCCATGACGCCTGGTCCCGAGGCGACTTCTCGTTCCGGCCGCAAGGCGGGGAGAACGTCCTCGAAGTTCAGGAGCGAAGCCTGCGCGGGTACGAAGAAGTTATTCGTCGACATCCCGGCGAGACCGTAGCCATCGTTGCCCACGGCCGCACGCTTCGTGTACTTATTGCGAGCATCCTCGACGAGTATGGCCTCGCACGCATGAATGATGTTGAGCATATGAATACGTGCGTGAACGAGTTCTTCGTGGAAGACAACGTATCGCGCGCGGTAAGGCTTAACTGCGTTAGCCATCTCAATACCCTTAAGAAAGCGGCCTGATGTACGGACGTTCTGCCGAAACCACGGCGGTGCAGTGGGAGCCCGCGCTTCGTGAGGTGGTGATCGACCACATTAACGAGGCCCTGGCACATAACGCAAGGTCGGTTACGATCTCGCTTGAGGAGACGGATGCCCTTCGCGTCGTCGAGTCGTGGCGCAACCTCGGCGATCTCTTCTACTGGTCGGAGCGCAACGGCGGTGAGGTGATGGTCGGCGCCGAGGCTGCCCGGATCGAAACATGGCGTGAGCCTCTTGATTCCGTGGCGTTCGGGCAGCACCTCGCGCAGATCGAAGAGCAAATCGAAGTGGGAGACCGCTACTTTGGCGGATTTCGGTTCGATACGCTGGCCCCGGAGCACGGTGCGGAATGGACGTCTTTCGGAACCTACCGATTTGTGCTTCCGCGCTTCTTATTCAAGTCGACCGGCGAGACATCTTATCTCACCATCAGATTAGACGATCCGGTAGACCTATTCGCTTCGATCGACCGATGGCAGTTCAATCCGCCGGAGAGATCGCACCTGCACGGCATTGCACGTACGGAGACTCGTCCATCTCATCAGGAGTGGCTGTCTGCGGTACAACGCGTCCTCAATGAGATCCGTGACGACGGTGTCGAGAAGATCGTTCTTGCCCGGGCCGCCGAAGTGGTTACGCAGGGACGCGTCGAAGTGCTGGACCTCTTCCGTCACCTGGTCAAAGGCGCCAGGTCATGCTACCATGTTTTTTATGAGCCGGAGCCCGGAACCAGCTTCCTGAGTGCAACGCCCGAGCGGTTGCTCAAACGAGACGGCGACCGGCTGGTGACTGAAGCCGTGGCCGGTACGCGCCCTCGGAGCACGTCGGTGCAAGACGATGAGCGCCTCCGCGATGAACTGTTCTCAAGCGATAAGGAGCGACGCGAGCACGAAGTGGTCGGCCGAAGCATCATTGACGCGCTGAATCAGTTTTGCGAGCGCGTAGAAATCGACGAGCAGCCGTCGGAGATGCGCCTCGCAACGGGGCGGCATCTGAAGTCGCGGATCGAGGGGGCGCTTCGTCCCGGCACGTTGACGGCAGATCTGGTGGCCCAGCTCCACCCGACGCCCGCGGTGGGTGGCTATCCGTTCGAGTATGCGCGCTTGAGCATTCGAGACAAGGAAACGTTCGATCGCGGGTGGTACGCCGGTGGTATTGGCTGGCTGGGTAAGGAGGAGGCTGAGTTTGCCGTTGGCATTCGCTCTGCGCTGGTCGATGACGTTGAGATCCAGCTATACTCTGGCGCGGGAATCGTCGATGGTTCCGTTCCGGAGGAGGAGTGGCAGGAGATCGAGCACAAGCTGTCGGGCTTCCTCGACATCTTCGACTCAATGATGCTAAATGACGGCTGACGCGTCGTATCTGTCTCATGTCTGGGCGTTTGCGCTCATCGATCAGCTGGTCGAACTCGGCGTGCGGCATTACTTCGTGGCTCCCGGCTCGCGCAGCACGCCGCTGACCCTCGCCGCAGCTCGTCACCCGGGTGCAACGGTCCACGTCCACTTCGACGAGCGTGGTACCGCCTATATGGCACTCGGAGCCGGCCGCGCGTCGGGCACTCCTGCCGCATGGATCACGACGTCGGGCACGGCCGTGGCGAATGGTTTTCCGGCCGTCGTCGAAGCGGATGTCGACGGCGTGCCGATGTTGCTGCTGACGGCTGACCGCCCGCCTGAGCTGCGAGCAACCGGCGCGAATCAGACGATCGATCAAGTCGGCATCTTTGGGAAAAGCACGCGCTGGTTCTTCGACCTGCCGGCCGCAGATGCATCGATTCCTACAGATTTTGTGCGGTCGACGGCTGCCGAGGCGTTTGGCCGCGCGGTGAGTCCGTCCGCCGGACCCGTGCACCTGAATGTCATGTTTAGGGAGCCGCTCGTTCCGGTCGATCCGTCGGTTGAACTTCCTGCAGTATCAGGCCCAACGCTCAAGCGCTCAAGGTCGATACTAAATGCGTCTTCGGATGCAATCGACCGACTCTCTCAGGCCATCAGGAGCGCTGAGCGCGGGCTCATTGTCGCCGGCCGTATTCGAACGCGGGCCGAGGCTCGCGCCGTCGCTGAGATCGGACGCACGGCACGCTGGCCGGTACTCGCCGACGTCCTGTCGCAGTTGCGTATTGTACGGGATGGGGATGGCGATGCCGATGAAGCGTGCGTCATTCATCATCCGGACATGATCCTGGCCTCGGATTCGTTGCAGAATCCGGATGTTGTTGTCCATTTCGGAGATGCACCGGTTTCGAAGCGTTTGATGAACTTCGTCGCCGAATCCGGCGCATCATCATTTACTATCACCAGCCGCCCCACGCGGGTCGATCCGTTTCATAAAGTCGGCGAGCATATCGTCGCCGACTTTGAGGTCATCGCCCGGGATCTCATTCCCACAATATCCGGCTCGATACAAAACAGCGCATACCTGTCAGCGTGGCGCTCGGCTGATCATCGCGTTGAGGCGGCGCTGCACGGTCTTTTTCAGCGCTCCGATGCGCTGACCGAACCCGCCGCCGCACGCGTGGTCTCCGAGCTCATCCCCCCCGACCACGCGCTGATGATCGGCAGCTCGATGCCCATCCGAGATGTAAACTCGTATGCGGCGCTGCGGGCCGACGCTCCCGTCGTATATGCAAACCGCGGCGCGAGCGGTATCGACGGCACCGTTGCCACCGCCATCGGCATTGCAGAGGCTTCCGAGCGACCGATGACCGTCCTACTCGGCGACCTCGCGCTGCTGCATGACATCAACAGCCTTGCCGCGGTGAAGTCCGCACAACAGCCGGTTGTTATCGTCGTCATCAACAATGACGGCGGCGGCATCTTCTCCTTCCTGCCCGTAGCCCAGCGAACAGAAGACTTCGAGCGATTTTTCGGCACACCCCACGGACTCGGGTTCGAGCATGCGGCGAAGATGTTCGGCATCCCGTACCACCACCCGCAGACGGTCGCTGCACTTCGAGATGTCTACAGCGCCGCGACCGACGATTCGACGTCCGCCATCATTGAAATCCGTACAGATCGCCACACGAACGTCGAGGAGCACCGGCGCATCGTCGAGCAGATTAGAACCCATGATCCGGGTGATCACGTACAGGCCGGACTTCCCGAGATCCAGAGGTCGTGACCGACCGATTGCACATCGAGCAGCGGGGAAGCGGTGATCGCCCGATCGTCTTCCTGCACGGATTTCTCGGACGGGCGCAAGACTGGTTACCGATCACATCCGAGCTTCCGTCGCACTACCGCGCCGTCTGCCCCGATTTGCCTGGCCACGGCCGCAGCGTTACCGTCGAGCCATCATTCGACTCTATCGTCACGCTTCTCGACCACGTATTGGATGCCCATGCGCCCACGGGCGCCGACGTCGTGGGTTACTCGATGGGAGGGCGGCTTGCGCTGACGTACGCCCTGGCGCGGCCTGAGCGCTGCCGCAGCTTGTTCATCGAATCGTCCTCGCCCGGAATTGAAGCACCCGCTGAACGCGCACAGCGGCAGGTTCTTGATGCCGAGCGTGCCGCCCGGATGCTTGAAGTTGGCCTTCCAGCGTTTCTTGCGGAGTGGTACCGCCAGCCTCTCTTCGCGTCGCTCGCATCGGATGAGGCGCTGTTGCAGCGTGTCATCTCACGTCGCTCGTCCGGATCAGTGGAAGGTCTCGCGCGCGCGGTCGAAGGCTTTAGCCCCGGACGCCAGGAGGACCTCTGGCCCGACGTCCACCGTCTTGCCATGCCCATCACGTTCGTGGCGGGAGCACTCGATCCGAAGTATTCCGAGATCGGATCGCGGCTTCAGCAGGAGTTACCGCATCTTCGTCTTCGCATCATCCCCGATGCCGGTCACAATGTGCATATCGAACGGCCACGTGCCTATCTTCAGGCGCTAAACGAACACCTGGACGCAACACTGTAGATATGAGTAGCATCGACTGGATCGACGCCGGAGAATATTCCGAAATCAAGTACCATAAGGCGGAGGGCATCGCCAAGATCACCATCAACAGGCCGCATAAGCGCAACGCTTTTACACCGGTCACGGTGAATGAGATGCGGCAGGCTCTGAATGATGCCCGTGACGACCATCAGATCGGCGTCATTATCCTGACGGGCGAAGGGCCGGATGCGTTTTGCTCGGGCGGAGACCAGTCCATCCGTGGCGATGCCGGTTACAAAGAGGAAGGCACGGGCGTGATGCGTTTGAACGTGCTTGACTTCCAGCGGGAAATCCGAACCTGCCCCAAGCCGGTCATCGCGATGGTGGCGGGCTGGGCCGTAGGCGGTGGCCACGTACTGCACGTCATGTGCGACCTCACGATTGCGGCCGAGAACGCGCAGTTCATGCAAACCGGCCCGAAAGTAGGCTCCTTCGACGGCGGCTACGGCGCGTCCTATCTCGCGCGCATAGTGGGCCAGAAAAAAGCACGAGAGATCTGGTATCTCTGCCGCCCGTACAACGCCCAGCAGGCACTCGACATGGGCCTCGTGAATACGGTTGTGCCGCTCGAGAAGCTCGAAGAAGAGACCGTGCAATGGTGCCGCGAGATCCTGGCGAACTCCCAGATGGCCATCCGTTTCCTTAAGTCTGCGATGAACGCGGATTGCGACGGGCAGGCGGGCCTTCAGGAACTCGCCGGCAACGCCACGCTGCTCTTTTATATGACGGAAGAGGGCCAGGAGGGGCGCAACGCCTACAACGAGAAGCGGAAGCCGGACTTCAGTCAGTTCCCTTATCGCCCCTGAATGATGTCAACGACGAGCGCTCGGACGCCGAACGGTATCAACGTGTGGATGCTGGCGGCGCGGCCCAGAACCCTCTGGGCCGCCGTTGCGCCGGTCGTGCTGGGGGCCGCCATCGCGCTCGCCAACGGCGTCTTCCACGCCGCCGCCGCGGTGTGCGCGCTCCTTTGCGCCATCCTAATCCAGGTCGCGACGAACTACAGCAACGACTACCACGACTTTGTCAAAGGTGCGGATGCCGACGGCCGGAAGGGGCCGATGCGTGCCACGCAAGCGGGGCTCGTCTCGCCGGGATCAATGCGTGTCGCCGCGATCCTGACATTCGGTGTGGCATTTATTCTTGGGCTGTACCTGGTTTATCGCGGCGGATGGCCCATCCTGGCCATTGGCGTCCTCTCCATTATTTCCGGCATCTGGTACACGGCGGGGCGGTACTCGCTGGCGTACCTTGGCATCGCCGATGCCTTCGTACTCATTTTTTTCGGGCCGGTAGCCGTTGGCGGCACGTACTTCGTACAAGCACTGTCGATCGAGGCGTCGGTCGTCCTGGCCGGTGTGGGGCCCGGAGCGCTGGCCGTTGGCATCCTCCTCGTCAACAACATCCGCGACATCAATGAGGATCGCGCGGCGGGCAAACACACGCTCATCGTCCGCATCGGCCGGGATGCCGGCGTCAACCTGTACGCCGCGATGTTTGTGGTCGCCGGGGTGCTGCCGTTGCTGCTCGTTACCGCCGCCGGAGCACCAGTCGGCGTTCTGGCGGCATGCCTTGTGCCGATCTTCGGCCGCGCAGCCGTTCGCCGCGTGCGCCGGGAAGATGCTGCCGCCGAACTGAACGGAATGCTTGCGAAGACATCGCAACTACTTTTCGTCTACTGCCTCGTCCTCTCCGCAGGATGGTTCATCGGCTGACACCCCGCCCTGAAGCGGTTGCCGACGTCTCGCTGTATCGCTACGCGCTTCCGCTTCGCACCCGCATCTCAGCCGCTGAGAAGCGGACGGGTGTGCTGATGCGGCTCGTCGGCAAGGATGATTTTGTGGGATGGGGAGAGGCGGCTCCGCTTCCAGGGTTCTCGGGTGAGACCGTTGACGATGTTCTGGATCAGGCACAAGAATGGGGACGAGGCTCGCGCGATACGGGATGCGCCACGCTGGCCTTCGCCATCGATTCGGCGATCGATGATCTCAAGAGACGACGCGAAACTAAGGAGCAGCCGCATCCCCACCGGCAGAT
The DNA here is from genome assembly GCA_965653075.1 of uncultured bacterium. Lineage (GTDB taxonomy): Bacteria > Bacteroidota > Rhodothermia > Rhodothermales > CAZKDQ01 > CAZRTY01. The sequence continues at coordinate 275 of CBFGYX010000084.1, read as the reverse complement.
TGTGCACGTGAATGCGCTCGTAGACGGCTCGGGGCCGGCCGAGCGGCACGTGATGGATCGTCTTAACGCCGGCTTCCGATGCTTCAAGCTGAAGGTCGGCACTCAGTCGATCGACGCGGAGATCGAACGTGTACGGCGGCTCCGGACGTTACTTCCCGCCGATGTCGGGTTGCGGTTGGATGCTAATCGCGCGTGGTCGTACGGAGAAGCTGCACGTTTTTGGGATGGCGTCGCCGATCTGGATATCGCGTATATCGAGGAGCCGGTGCGGCAGT
>CBFGYX010000083.1:0-7198 GCA_965653075.1 uncultured bacterium | reverse complement strand
TCATCCGCCGCCTCGATCTCCGTCCGCGGGATCATCGAGTCACGAACGCGCACAGTGGCGAGCTCCAGTACGTTCTCGAACAGCGTCTGGCCATCGATGCCATGCCCTGGAGATGCATCTGCGCGGGGCACGAGGTCGGCGGTGATGGCGTCCAGCATTTCGTCGTCTGTGGCGCCGAAAGACCGAGCAATGCGAACGGACGCTGTCCAAGCGAACCAGATAAAAGGAAAGAGGAGAATATCTGCGACGCGAAGCGGGACGGCAACCGCAAAGACGGCGCGGCTCGACAGTCGTCTCAGCATAACCCGTGGCACGATCTCGCCGAGGGTCAGAATGAGGATCGCTGTAGCGAACGTGACGACGCCCCCGGTCAGGAGGAGGGTCACCGCTGAAGGCGACGAGCTGCCGGCAAAGAACTCGGCCGTCGGACGTCCCAGCAAAATCGAGGTCGTGGTGGCAACGATGACCAGTGAGACGCTTCGACCGCCGTGCGTGAGAACCCTGAGGCGAGCCGGGTTATCGAGGAAATGCCGGATCGAAACGGCCGCGCCTCCCGAGCTTGGCAGAACCATGCGGATTCGCAGCCGGCCGGCCGTGTCAAATGCGCTTGCCGCGCTCGAAAACAGTCCGTAGAGCAGGAGCGCCACGATCTTGATGATCAGAATGATCATCGGCTCGGGCAAATGGTTCGGTATTCGTCAGCCATTACTGGCCGGTAAAGTTCGGTTTTCGTCGATCGAGGAATGCACGGGCACCTTCCTTGAAGTCGGACGTGCCGCATGCCTGTCCGAATAAACGCGCCTCAGCATCCATTCCCCCGGCAGGATTCGTAATCGCCGTTCGCATAGCTTCGAGCGACCACGCCACGGCCCGCGGCGCCATCGAGGTAATGATCCCCAGCAGTTTCCTGGTCTCAGGGATGAGCACGTCAGGCTCGATCACCCGGTTGACGAGCCCGATGTCGTAGGCGCGCTGAGCGTCGATTGGCTCGCCGGTCAAAATCATCTCAGAGGCAATTCCGAAGCCGACGATACGTGGAAGCCGCTGCGTACCTCCGTAGCCGGGGATGATCCCGAGACCGACTTCCGGCTGTCCGAATACGGCTGAAGTTGCGGCAGTTCGCAGATGACAAGCGAGGGCGAGCTCACACCCGCCACCGAGTGCGAATCCGTTAACGGCCGCAATAATCGGTTTGGACGAGGTTTCGATCAGCGAGAAAACGGATTGGCCTCGTTCTGCGAAGCGGCGGCCATCTTCAGGGGATAGTTCGAGGAACTGCGAGATGTCTGCCCCCGCCACGAAGCTGCGATCTCCGGCACCTGTAATGATGCCGCCCCGGATGTCGTCCCGATCCCGAATCGCCGACACGGCGGCTTCAAGCTCATCGATGACCTGCCGATTAAGCGCATTGAGCTTGTCCGGCCGGTTGATGGTGACGAGGGCGTGACCGTCGTCATCGACATCAAATAGAAGTGTTTCGAACGCCATGGCAGAATGCGGGAAGTCGGAGGTTATCCGCGCAAGCGGGTTCGCTGCGCCTCTTCTTCTGCAGCGCGGTCGGAGCCGAAATCCATCCCTTCGAGGTTGTCGAGAAGCGTCGCCGACTGATTGAACACGGCCTCGATCTCCTGGACGGATGCCTCGGTTTCCTCGACTTCCTTGAGCAAGGTGTCGAGCTGGAACGTGATCTCCTCCGGATTACGGAGCGTCAGCGACTGCTCATGGATGTACTTGATGACGTCTTCAACCGTCTCAAGCTGAGCCTCGATGATCTCCAGGTTCTCGCGGCCGCGTTTGAACCGATCGAGCCGCTGCTCGAGAATACGAAGCCGCCGCTCCTTGATGGCACGCACACGGGGCGAATCGTCCTCGATATCGACCTTGATCGAGGAGATGTCGCGTACGATCTCACTTTCAGTATTGCTCTGAAGCGAGTACTCATAGCGCTCCTTCTGATAGAGCAGGTTCAGGTACGAGTCGAGCAAACCGTTGATCTTCTTGAGATGGCTGTCGAGCAGGCCCTGTACCGTGTAGTTCATCTTCCGGTAATTGGCCCGGATGTCCTTCTCGAGTTTGCGTAGGCGCGCATATCGCCGCTGTGAGACGCGCGTGAGCAACTGGAAGATTTCTTTCTGCGACGGTGGCTTCTGATGTTCGCGTGCGCGGCGCGAACGGATGACCCGGCGAAATCGGTCATCCCGCGGGACGATGCCGAGATACATCAACTCGAACGCGGCAGCCACGAGAAGAACCAGGTTGAACCAGGGCTCGGTGCCACTCAGGAAGAAGGCCACGAGCATCGCCATAATCAGAAATCCGAGATTCCACGGATTCAGAAAGGCTTCCTTGGTGTAGTTGACGTCCTGTTCGCTCATGTAAGACTGAACGACGAGTATATATGAATGACTGTGGCGAGCTTCATCGCTTCATCCGTCCGATTGTCTTCTCGACGACCGGTGGTGCGGGATCCTGAGATGCGTTATCGGGTGAGGTGTCGGCGGATGGAACGGACTCCTCATCCTCCGAAGCCACATCTTTGAGTTCATCGACCAGCATCCGGGCCCGAAGCGCCTGAAGTTCGTCGTCGGCCGTGGAGAGTTCGATTTCGGCGCGAGCCTCGAGATATGCCGTCTCGCGCGTCAACTCGTCGACCGCATCTTCGTGCCGGTCGAGTAAGTCTCGGGCGGCGTCTCGCAGGCGTTCGAGCGCTCCGACGACCGACTGCCTGCGTTTGTGCTGACGCACAGTCTGCTTCAACTCACGCAACTGTTCAAGATGCGCGCGCTCGGCAGCCTTGAGCTTTTCGAACTCCTCACGTGTCATCGCTTATCCCAGCCGGTCATTCTGTTCGACCACGTTCCCGGCCGATGGTCTTCGAGGCAGGTGCTTGTTCTTCTTCGGGAATGTCGATGGTGGTATCCGACGTCCGCTGAGCCGGCGCATCGGTCTTGCCCATTTCGAGCTTGAACTGGCGCACGATTTCCGACGCGCGAATGGCCTCGGCATCCTCTTCGATCTGGATTGCCTGGCTGTCGACAGAATCCAGTGCCATCTCCATGCGGGCCTCGTTCCGCGCCGTCTCTTCGTTGATGCGCTGGAGCATCTCGTCGTGCGTCTGATCGATACCCGTCACCTCGAACTGCTCGAGTGTGTCCGCCACGCGGGCCTGCCAGCGGGCACGCTCGTGCGCTCGCAGCGCTTCCTTGGCCTCGTCGATCTTACGCTCCTTCTCACGCATGAAGGCCTTCTTCACCTGCAGCGACTTGTCGTAGGCGGCCGATGCGTACTTGAGCTGCTCCTTTGAACGCGTGTGCGATTCTTTCGCCTTCTCTATCCGCATCGCATACTGCGCTGCGATGTCATCCCGATCGGCCTGAATCGCTGCTTTTATTTTGCTCGTCAGATCCTGAATCTCCCGCTCCGCCCGCTTCACCTCCTTCTGCAGCATGATCACATTCGCCTTCACGGTGGCGATGTTTTCATTCATCTTCGGGACCTGATCGTTGAGCTCGCGGATGTTTTGCTCAAGAATCAGGCGTGGATCTTCCATTGCCTGGATGGCGCCGCCGAACATTGATCGGATGAGGCGGGTGAAGCGTGACCAGAGAGACATGGGCGTGGGCGGTTAGTTGGGCGATTCCAGAATATAGCGACAAATATGCACGTACAACGGCCGAAACCGTCTCGTTGATATTAACGGAAGCGGTGCCGTAAAGATGCATCCACTGGTTCAGAGGAGGCGGATGTACTCATCCTGCATCACTGGTCCAGGTGCGTTCGGAATATCGGTCGATGACGATGGGGTGAGGGGCTGGACGTTCGGCGGAAACGCTGACGGCCTCGCTGAGCCGGTCGAGGAGCTGGTCGACGCCATCCGTTCGTGATGAATAGAGCGTTGCGATCCGGTCGCCGGGGCTCACGGAATCACCCACGCGCTTGTCGAACACGATTCCCGCCAGAGGATCGACCGGGTCCTCCTTGCGGAGTCGGCCCGCGCCGAGCGCCACGGCCACGCGCCCGACCGTGTATCCATCGATGCCGCCGATATAGCCGGATGTCGATTCCCCTGCAATCAGTTCTGCCGCCGGAGAAAATCCCGGCATCGACTCGGGTTCATGGATGACGTCTGCATCACCTCCCTGTGCGTCGACGAGTCGGACGAATTTGTCGAGCGCCGAACCCGAAGCCAGGGCATCCGCTGCCAGTTGCCGCGCCTCTTCGATCGAGGCGGCGCGTTCGCCCAGCACGATCATCTCAGCCGCGAGGGCGAGTGTTAGCTCCGTCACATCGGGGATAGTGTCGCCGTGGAGGCACTGGATTGCTTCGCGTGTCTCGGGCCAGTTGCCGACGGCATACCCAAGCGGAGCATCCATCCGCGTAAGTAGAGCGGTGGTCTGTTTCTCGAAGCGTTCGCCGATTTCAACAAGCGTCTCGGCTAGGCGGCGGGCGTCTGCCTCTGTTTTCATAAACGCGCCGCGCCCGCACTTTACGTCGAGCACGAGCGCATCGATACCCTCCGCCAGCTTCTTGCTCATGATCGATGATGCAACGTATGGGATGCACTCCACCGTGCCGGTCACATCGCGTAGTGCGTAGAGGGAGCGGTCGGCGGGCGCAATCTCATCGGTCTGGCCGATCATGGCGATGCCGATGTCACCAAGTAGGCGGCGGTATTCGTCGATCGAAAGGTTGACATTGAATCCGGGGATGGCCTCGAGCTTGTCGAGCGTGCCGCCTGTATGACCGAGGCCGCGCCCGGAGATCATCGGGACGGGGACGCCACATGCGGCGACCAGGGGTGCCAGTACGAGCGATATCTTGTCGCCCACACCGCCGGTTGAGTGCTTGTCGACTTTGGTCCCCCCGATGTCATTCAGGTCAACGACCACGGCCGAATGGAGCATGGGATGAGTGAGCGCGAACGTCTCATCCGTGTGGAACCCCTGCAGAAAACCCGCCATCAGGAAGGCGCTCATCTGGTAATCGGCGACGTTGCCGCGGAGATATCCGTGGATGAGGTCGGCTATTTCGTCATTATCCAGGCGTCCGCTGTCTCGCTTGCGGATGATGAGTTCGGAGGGATTCAGGTTCGCCATTTTGAAATGAGGGGTGAAGGAAGCAGTCGATATGGATGCGATCCGCTTGAGGAATGCCGAGTAGCGATCGCATCCCAATAATAGGCTTCAGGAGCGGACGTACGGCTTCGGCAACTCAACGAAACGGAAAAACACGCGCCAACATCCGGATGAGCCGGTTCGGAGCGGCCACATCTGTACCAGCTACAAACACAAAAAGGGGACGGACGTCAATGCGTCCATCCCCTTCGTCAAGCTTGTACTGCCGGGCAAGATTATTTCTTGCCGTACCGCCGCAAAAACTTCTCGACACGACCGGCCGTGTCGACGTACTGACGACGACCAGTGTAGAACGGGTGGTTGGTCGAGTCGACGTCAGACTGATACGTCTCGGCGCTCATGGTCGAGCGCATTTCGACTTCCGTGCCGTCGGCCAGCGTTACGCGGAGCGGTTTGTACTCGGGATGAATGTCCTTCTTCATAATGCGTCGCCTTCAGCGAATAACAATCGTCGGTTGGAGCCTGATAAAATACGCAGCCTCGGCGGGTGATCCAACATCCACCGCGTCAGGTGCTTCTATTCATGCGTAATGCACGACATTACGCATCACGGCTTTATGCATCACGACTTTATGCATAATGCACGACCACGCGCTCGAGACTGTTCACAAACGCCTCGGCCTCCTGCAGGATTCGCTCTGCGGTGAAACGGTCGATGGCAAAGTCGTGGGCATAGTCCGCCATCTCCTGGAGGTCGGCCGCCTCTTGCAACACCCGTCCGGCATGTTGGGGGAGGACGCCCGTTTCGATGTATCGGTCACGAAAGGCGCCGCGAATCGACTGCCGAGTCGGAAGGCCGCCGCCGTTATGTATCAGCGCGGCCTGCGCGGAATAAAACATGGCGAAGTACGCGCGCGAGACGGACGAGTCGAAGTCTTCCATCTCCAGCAGCAGTGCCGAGCTGCGAAGGTACTTCTGCGCCTTGTTGAACAGGGGATCAATGCGTTCCATGCCGGTGGCTGCGTTCAGTAAAGGGACGCTTGTGTGGTAGTGGACGCTGGTCTGGTGAGGGACGCGGCATCGTATCTACTCTCATAAAGGAGCCAACTAAAACCTGTGGCTCAACCGAAGTTCATGCAGATCGACGGATGTACGAAGATACTTACAAGAGGTAAATCGAATAGCAGGATCGCCCATTCCCTGCGTCCGGCTGGAGCTGCAAGAGCGCTCGGACGCGCCGGACGCTGGTTTTCTACCGGCGCAGGAGTGTAGTGCGAGGCGGAGCGTGGCCCGGTTTCATCCCCAAACATACAGCCGACCGGTCAACCCAATCCCTTCTCGATCTGACTGATGCTGTCGCGTAGTTCGGCGGCGCGTTCGAATTCGAGGTTCTCGGCGGCCTCGGCCATCTCGCGTTTGAGCTGCTTGACGAGATCGCGCTTCTGGTCGTCGGTAAGGTAACGGACGACCGGATCGGCGACCATCCGCAAGTCCTGATCGCCCGCGTAGAAGTGATCCGGCGATGCCTTTCGCGATCCTTTTTCTTCGGCGATGACGGTTCCGCGCATGATCTGTTCGCGGGTTTTCATCACCGTGCGCGGCGTGATATTGTGCTCGCGGTTGTACTCGAGCTGGAGCTCGCGGCGGCGGTTCGTCTCATCCATCATGCGCTGCATCGAGCCGGTGATGGTGTCGGCATACATGATGATGCGGCCGTTGACATTGCGCGCGGCGCGGCCGGCGGTCTGGATGAGCGAGCGCTCGCTGCGGAGGAAGCCTTCCTTGTCGGCATCGATGATGGCAACGAGCGAGACCTCGGGCAGGTCGAGTCCTTCGCGGAGCAGGTTAACGCCGACGAGGACGTCGAAATCGCCGAGACGGAGGTCGCGCAGGATGTCGACACGCTCGAGCGCATCGATGTCGGAGTGCATGTAGCGCGTGCGGATGCCGTACGAGTCGAAATAATCGGCCAGGTCCTCGGCCATCCGCTTCGTAAGCGTTGTGACGAGCACGCGCTCGCCGCGGGTTTTGACCAGCCGGACCTCCTCCATCAGGTCGTCGATCTGGTTCTTCGTCGGTCGGATTTCCACCTCGGGGTCGGGGATGCCCGTAGGTCGAATTAC
>CBFGYX010000082.1:0-7241 GCA_965653075.1 uncultured bacterium | reverse complement strand
ACCAACAACCAACAAAGGGCGAAGCAGCAGCATATCGCCGCCACTTCGCCCTCTGCACCACCAACCATCGTTCTCCTTACCGCGGGTCCAGGATCTCGTCGACGCGGGCAACCACGTCCTCCAGATGCAGACGCGCCATGCCGTTCGGCAGGCGCTGTGCAGCCTGTTGGGCCTGGCGGCGGATCGTCTGCAGCTCGCCGCGTGCGAGCGGCCGGATGTCAGACTGCTCCACGTTCACGGCGGTTGCGTTCAGAATACCACGTGCTGCGGCCGGCACCTCGCGTGCGTCTTCCGTCATCAGGTGAGCCAGCCGCGCGAGGTGCGCACGCTGCAGGTTTCGCTGATACGGATCGGCCACGTCAGCCGCCCGCATGCTGCCCCAGATCCCCGAGCGGACATCCTCAAACATATCCACGGCTGAATAAGCGTCACCGCCGTTCCACGTCTCGGCCTCGATCAGCCGAGCGATCCGCTCAGGATCAAGCAGCGCGTTGAGCACGCGCGACTGGATGCCGCGCACGCGCTCGATTACACCGCCGTGCTCGATCCGGCTCAGGATGTCGGCATCGAGCAGCCACTCGGGCGTGGAGAAGACGTTCTCGTTGATGAACGCCATTGCCCGTTGCTGCTGTTCTTTCGGCGCGTACTCATACACCTCTCCGTCCTGATCCGACGTCTTGTACGTCTCGAAGACACCGCCAACGTTCGTCGTGACGTGCGTCGTATATAGATTCCACTGGCCGATAACGGCATTGTAGAGCTCCGCCAGGTCGTCATAGTTGCGCCCCGGGGTGGCCGTCCACGAGACGAGATTGGGCACAATCCGCTTCAGATTCTTCAGCCCGAGCTCGCTCGCCGCCATATTGTCGCTACCGATGGACTCGCGCTGTGCACGCGGGTCGATCGTTGTGCTCGTTTGGCGGCCGTAGAAGTACCGGGGATCATCCGCCCGTTCCACGATCCAATCGTTGAGAATCGGCCGCTCGTCATCCGGATTGTCAACGCCGGGAATCAGCCGGTAGCCCCACTCGATGGCGTGGCGGTCGTAGGGCCCGATGCGCGGGTGGATGCAGTCGTTGTTATCCTCGGGCTGCGTCACGTAGTTGAACCGCGCGTAGTCCATGATCGAGGCCGACGTCCCGTTCTCGCAGACGAAGCCGGGCGTGCGCAGCTGATCGACTGTATATGCGTGCGAAGCGCCCCAGTTATGCGGCAGTCCGAGCGTGTGCCCCACCTCATGCGCCGATACGAATCGGATGAGCTCGCCCATCACTTCATCGTTGAAGCGCGGCGCGCGGGCCTCCGGATTGACCGCTGCCGTCTGCACGAAGTACCAGTTGCGAAGCAGGTTCATCACGTTGTGATACCAGCCGATGTGGCTGTTGATGATCTCACCCGAACGCGGGTCGGCCACGTGCGGGCCGTACGCGTTCATGATATCCGAGGGGAAGTACCGGATGATCGAGTACCGCACGTCCTCCGGACTGAACTCCGGGTCCTCTTCCGGCGTCGGTGGGTCGAGCGCATAGATCGCGTTCTTGAAGCCGGCAGCCTCAAAGGCCTCCTGCCAGTCGTCCACTCCCTGCTTCAAATACTGACGCCACTTCTCTGGCGTGGCCGGGTCGATGTAGAACACGATCGGCTTGACCGGCTCGACGAGTTCGCCACGGGCGTAGGCCTCAGGATCTTTCGGCTCGAGGCGCCAGCGTGCGATGTACCGCCGGCGCGCCACGCGCTGCTCATCGTCGATCGAATAGTCGTTCTGCTGGATCGAAAAATAGCCCACCCGCTCGTCATACAAACGCGCCTGCATCGGCTCCTCCGGAAGCAGGATCATCGAGTGGTTCATCTCAAGTGAGATCGTCCCTGTCGACGCGTTCGCCGGAGGCTGGCCCGCTTCGTACGTCAGCACGTTGCGCACCTCGATGTTCTCGGGATACGAGCGCGCGTCGGTGATGAAGCTACGGTCGGTGTCGAGCCGGCGAACCTGATACTGCGTGCGCCGTCGCTGCTGAAGACCCAGCGCAGGCACATCGGTCGTGAAGAGCTTCGTCACTTCGATGACTGACGCCGCGGAGTCCGGGCTCAAGGCTTCGATCGAGAACGAGGCAAGGATCGGCTCGAAGTTCGAGTTGCGCACGGCCTCAGACATCGGGTGGTCGTGCGAGGCCACGTTCTGGTAGCTCACCACGCGCACCAGAATATTGTCGCCGTTCTTCTCCCACCGCAGCACGTTGTTGCCGGCTTGCTCGCCGCCATAACCGATATTATTCGCAGTGCGGGCGATACGCGTTACCGTCAGCATCTCGCGGCCCAGCAGCGAATCGGGAATCTCGTAATACATCTTGCTTCCGATGCGATGCACCATAAACAGTCCGTCATCGGATTCGGCCTCGGCCGTGATGACATCCGAATACGGTTTCAAGCCATTCTGGCCGGCACGGCTGGATGATTGGCTTTCGGCTCCGCTGGTGCGCGTTGCCGTCGGCGCCGTCGTCTGCGCTGAACTCGCACAGCCGGCTACAAACAATAGTGCAGCCGCGAAGGCAACGGCGCGAAAAGAGTTAAGCATTGGGTCCAATTTTGGTGAGTACACTTCGTCACGGATCGGTAACGTACGAACCTTCGTGTTTATGATATCGGCACCACTTTTTCTCTCCGCCCGCCCGGCCCTTTTTCAGTATGTTGGAGTGATGAGGCCTCGAGAATCGTATCAGGGCGCAGGGATTCGCGACATTCCGGTCCGCCACACGACTTGACGATCATTCTATGAAAGACATCCGCCCGCTGGTTACCCGCGTTGCGCGAGCGCTTGGCCCCGACGCCACGCCCGAGAAAGTTGAAGCCGTGGTCGCGGCCGTACTTGAGGATGACGCCTTGCCGAGGCCGGCGCTCTCGTCGCCCGACTCCGGTGAGCGGGCCATCGTCACCGCGTATGGGGTCGACCACCCGGGCGTTTTGCGGGATGTCACGGCCGGCGTCTCCGAGGCGGGATGCAACATCCTCGACGTCTCGCAGAAGATCCTGCAGGGCTACTTCACGCTCATCATGATCATCGACCTGGCCGGGCTCCGCGGGTCCATTGCCGATCTCCAGAAGCAGCTGAACGCGATCGGCGAGGCGCTCGGCGTCCGCGTAATGGTTCAGCATGAGGAGCTATTTGACGCGATGCACCGGCCTTGACCTTTTGGCCTTGACCTGTGGCCTTGACCTGTGGCTCCATTGTCTGCATTCCAGCCTAATCCCCACCAGCATACTTAACCGCGCGCGGCATGTCCTTCGAAATCCGCGAAGTGCTCGACACCCTGCAGATGCTCGAAGTCGAGCACTTCGACATCCGCACCATCACGCTCGGCATTTCACTTCGCGACTGCGCTTCCCGCCTGCCGGCAACCGTTCGGGCCAGAGCGTATGACAAGATCCGGCGTACGGCGGCCCACCACGTCCACGTGGCGGAAGAAGTCGAGGCCACCTACGGTGTCCGTATCGCCAACAAGCGCGTCTCGATCACGCCTGTCTCACTGATCATGGACGGCGCCCGCCCGGCCGATTTCGTTGAGATGGCCAAGGTGCTCGATACCGCGGCGGAGCATGTGGATGTGGATTTCCTGGCCGGCTTTTCTGCGCTCGTCGAAAAAGGTTCAACACCGGGCGACCTCGCGCTGATGGATGCCCTGCCCGAAGCCCTCGCCCGCACCTCGCGTCTCTGCGGCTCGGTCAACTGCGGCAGTACCGGCGCCGGCATCAACGGCGATGCCGTACGGCGCATGGCCGGCGTCATCAAAGAAGCCGCACGCCTCACGGCCGACGAAGACTCCGCCGGATGCGCTCGCCTCGTAACGTTCTGCAATGCCGTTCCGGATAATCCGTTCGTTGCCGGTGCCTTCCATGGACCCGGCGAGGCCGACGTTGTCATCAACATCGGCATCTCGGGGCCGGGCGTTGTACTGCGCGCCATCCGTGAAGCCGGGCCGGGCGCCGATTTCGGCGAGTTGTCGGAGACCATCAAGCGCACGTCGTTCAAAATCACCCGCGCCGGTGAACTCCTCGGCCGCCGCTGCGCCGAGCGGCTTTCGCAGGTCTCCGGCTTCCCCGTCCGCTTCGGCATCGTCGACCTTTCGCTTGCGCCCACGCCCGCTGAAGGTGATTCCATCGGTGATATCCTCGTGGCAATGGGCTTCGAAGACGTCGGTGCTCCGGGCACTACCGCCGCGCTCGCGCTCCTCAACGAATCCGTCAAGAAAGGAGGCATGATGGGGGCGAGCTATGTGGGAGGACTCAGCGGAGCCTTCATCCCCGTCTCCGAAGATCAAACCATGGCACGCGCCGCCGAGCGCGGCAACATCACGATCGAAAAGCTGGAGGCCATGAGCAGCATCTGCTCCGTGGGGCTCGACATGGTCACCATCCCCGGAGACACGCCCACCGAATCCATTGCCGGCATCCTCTTCGACGAGTTCGCCATCGGCATGGTCAACAACAAGACGACGGCCGTACGCATCATCCCGGTCGCCGGCAAGAAAGTCGGCGATTACGCACACTTCGGCGGACTACTGGGGAGCGCGCCCATCATGCCCGTCTCAACGCTCGACAACAGCACGTTCGTAGGCCGCGGAGGCCGCATCCCCGCGCCGATTCGGAGTTTGACGAATTAGGGGGAGGGCGGTTGGTGGTTTTAGGTTGCTGGTTGTTGGTTGATGGTGGTCAGTTGTCAGTTGTCGGTTGTCAGTTTCCAGTTCCCAGGGATTCAGAACGGCCGGTAGGTTTCAGCGGCAATCATCAACCCGTCCATCGTCGGTCCTCACCGGCAGACGCCGGTAGGTGTCAGCGCCAATCGTCAATCGTCGACCCGTCCACCGTCGGCCATAAGTGGAACACGCCGGCCAGCGACCAATCGGCAATCGTCGACCCGTCCACCGTCGGCCCTCAGCGGTACACCCCGGCCGGCGACCAATCGTCAATCGTTAACCCGTCCACCGTCGGCCCTTCACAAGAAAACCAACAACCGCAAACCAACAACCACAAACCAAAATCCAACAACCAGGAATCAATTCCTCGTCGTGAACTGGCCGTACTGAAACCACATCATCATGCCGGTCTCTTCTTCCCCGAAGGGCATGCCGGCAGCGGCGTAGTCTCGCAGGGCCGTCGCCCAGTACGTCAGGAGGATGCGCCGGAGGTGGGGCGTAACGGCGCGGCGCGGCTCTTCGCCGGAGTTCGATTCAGACAGCAACATCATCGTCAGTTGAGAAGCAGTACTACAATCTTCTGCGTTGACGGATGTATCGGCCCGGCCGCGCCGAACTAAATGGCCGGATCGATCGCGAGTCAGTCCTCGAGTCCATAATAGGCCCGCACAGCCTCGTAGTCCGAGAAGTCCGGCGCATTCTTCCCGAACGGCCGGTCGTTGATCACGACGACTTTGAGATCGTAGCGCGACGGCAGCAGGTCGAGCGCGTCATCCCATACATCTTCGGTCGAGATCTCGACGAACGTCTCGACGAGCCTCCGCTCAAAGGCATAGCCGATCGAGATCGTAAAATCGACGGCCTCCACATGCAGCGCCTCAACGCCAATTGTGAACGGCATCGCCGTCCATGTGCCCTGCTCGCGGAAGTAGACCAGAACGGCACCGTGCTCAACAACGCCACGCGTGATCTCCGGCGCGTCGAACTGTACCGAAGCGACGTTACCGTCGAACCGGGCATCGGCGAACCGGAACGTCAGCGGGAAGCTGATGACCCCGGCGTCTCCTTGCGGCTTGACGGGGTACTCACAGCCCGCGGCGAGGATGGCAAAAACGAGAATAAAGGGCGTCAGTAAGCGTTTCATGGCGGTAGACGTGCTGGTGGAGTCTACACGGCACCTACGCAAACGCCCTGCCGCAGTTACTCAGTCGCCGTAAATCGCCATGTGCAACTCGCCGCTCGTATCGATATATCCGCGGTACATTCCCGCCGTGTTGAAGGGCATCGAGATGTTGCCGCCGGCGTCCATCGCGATCACGCCGCCGGTGCCGCCCATCTCCGTAAGTCTCTCATGAATAACGGCGTTAGCGGCTTCTGACAGGGTGAAGTCAGCGTAGCGCATCATCGCCGCAATATCATAAGCGACCACGCCGCGTATGAAGTACTCGCCGTGACCTGTTGCCGAGACCGCGGCCGTTTCGTTGTCGGCATACGTACCGGCGCCGATAATAGGCGAATCGCCCACGCGTCCGAACTTTTTATTGGACATCCCGCCGGTTGACGTGGCCGCCGCCAAGTTGCCCGATCTGTCAAGCGCCACCGCGCCCACGGTGCCGTGCTTGTCGTCTTCCTCCGTGCGCTGCATCCGCCGGAGCTGCTCCAGGCGCCGATCGGTGATGAAGTAGTCGTTATCGACCATTTTAAGCGACTGCTCCCGGGCAAAAACCTCGGCGCCTTCTCCGGCCAGCATCACGTGTGGCGAAGCCTCCATCACCCGCCGCGCCAGCTCGATCGGACTCTTCACCTGCTTGACGCCGGCCACTGCACCTGCCATCCGCTGCTCGCCTTCCATGATCGAGGCATCGAGTTCGGCCGTGCCTTCGCTCGTCAGCACGGCGCCTCGCCCCGCGTTGAAGAGAGGGGATTCCTCGAGCACCTGTACGGCCGCAACCACGGCGTCGACGCTCGACCCGCCTTCGTTCAAGATGGCGTAACCTGCCCGCAGCGCCTCCGTCATCTTCTCGCGATAGGCGACCTCCGTTTCCTCCGTCATCTGCCCCGGCAGGATCGTCCCCGCCCCGCCGTGAATGGCAATCGCGATCGGTTTATCCTGTGCACCCGCAGGGAGTGCGGCTAAAAGCAGCAGAGCAAGAATCAGCAGACGGGGGATTGAGGTCATGATATACGGCGGGGTTGCTGATTAGATGATTACAGGAGCGGTAAGCTACCAGTCGTAGACGATGCACGCTACGCCTGGCACTCGCACGGTGCGGCGGCCGCGGGCGATAACTATCGCATCGAAGGAGAGTCCGCTGCGTAGAGCTCGCAGCTTCAAGCACGTTCCTGTGTCATCACGAGACCCTCCAGCGTGACGATATAGAATGTTGTCGGATTGATGCCGGATGCCGACCGGCGCGATTACAATTTCGTACGGCGCCGGCGCAACAACCGCTAAATCGAAAGCGTCGAAACGCGCAACCGGCCACACCGGCGGTCACCAGACGCTCGTCGTGCACTCCATACGTAGTTCGCCGGGTGGCTACTCTCACGATA
>CBFGYX010000081.1:0-7278 GCA_965653075.1 uncultured bacterium | reverse complement strand
TCACTCCGATACGCGCGACGGTTTCGATTTGTTCGGGCGTGCCAGTGAGTCCGATGAAGCCGGGGTCGAAGGCTTGCGCGTATTCAGCGGCGCGAACGGGTGTGTCGCGTTCAGGATCGACCGAGACGAACGCGATTTCGACCTGCTCGCGCTGGTCGGCCTCGAGTTGGTCGACCGCCCGCTTCATCAACTGCAGCGTGGCGGGGCAGATGTCGGGACAATTGGTGTAGCCGAAAAATACGGCGGTCCATTTCCCTTCGAAGTCGGCCAGCGTCACCGTCTCAGCTTCCGATGTCAACTCGAAGCCGTCGGTTTCAAGCGGCGGATCGATGAGCGTGCCGTTATACTCCTCTGGGGATGATGGCCCGCATCCCGAAGCGGCAATCAGAACGAGAAGGCAGAACGTGAGTGCGGAACGGTACATCGCGCGTATCGGAGTGATGAACAGGGAAGAACTATACGCGTGCGTCTCAATCTGATCGACGAAAAGGACGTCAAGACGCTCGATCTGTGCGTCCGGGCGGACGACGAAAGAGCGTTGCGGGCGCGGCAGCGGCGCAAAAGTCGTCCCGGCGGAAAAGTGGTTTGCGCGGCGGGGCAACGGCCCGGTCTTCCCCCAAAACCAGCCACATGATGGCCAGGCGATGATGATTGGCCCGGGCGCGAACAAAACGGCGCGATGCCCTGGTGGACACCGCGCCTGAGACCTCGCGATAGATTAAGCCGATGGTTTACACCGCTTCGCCGACGTCTTCGAGCGGTACGCCCGCGAGACCCATGGCCTCGTACGTGGCGCCGCGGAAGGCTTCGTTGGTCTCGGCGATCTCCGCCATGATCTGCTTCGGCCCTTTGTAGGCCAGCTCGTGGCCGAGCCGTTCGGCGATCGCGGGGATCGAGACCCAACCCGGGAAACAGTCGACCTTGTTTTCTTCGTTGTGCCAGCGGTCGAACGGCGTTCCGTGGCGGTCCTGACGGCTCTTGCTCATCGCCATCATGAGTGTGCGGTTGATGGCGCGAATGGCTTTGGCCGGACGAACCTGCTGGGCGCGGCCGTCGATGTTGACGTACGTGCCGATCGTCTCGACGACCATCGTTGCGGGAAGCACCACATCGGCCGCCGGGATCGTCTGGTTCGTCTCATGGTGTGGGTGCAGGATGACCCGCACGCCGGCGAGGTCTTCGGCTGTGCAAAGTCCCGACGCCACCGGATCATCTTCGAGGATATAGAGCACCTTGATCGAGCCGTCTTGCAGTCGGGAGCGGAAGGTGGTTTCATCGACCGGCATGATGCCGAGGCGCTCGCACCCCTGCGCGTTCGGCGTCTTGTCGTCGGTGATCAGCCAGTCGTCGCCCGTACCGGGCTCGATATGCGGGATGTACGTCGGCGTATCGGCGCCCACGGCCTCGGCAAGTTTCTTGAGCAGGTAATTGTCTTCGACCGGCGCATGGGCGGAGCCCAGGAAGAACGTCTCACTGCCACCTTCACGAAGCAGCTCGGCCGCGCGGTCGTAGGCGGCATCCCAGCCGGTACTGCTCGCCTGTACACGCGGCCCCGAGGCACGGCCTTCGTTAAATGCCTTATAGGTGAGCCGGTCTTCATCGGCCAGCCAGTACTCGTTAACCTCGAGGTTCTGGCGCGGCGTAATTCTGAGCACGAGGTTGTCGCGTACCCAGTACTCGCAGTTCGACCCCCTCGCGTTGGTAGCGATGATCGACGGCGTGGAGGTCATCTCCCAGATACGCGCGCGGAAGCGGAAGTCGACCGAGGTGAGCGCGCCCACGGGGCAGAGGTCGATTACGTTCATCGAGTACGGATCATCGAACTCCGTATTCGGCGGTGTCATCGGGTAATTTTTGACACCGCGCTCGATGATCGTAAGCTGGTTGCTCCCCGAAACCTCCTCCGTAAAGCGCGTGCAGCGGGTGCAGTTGATGCAGCGCTCGGCGTCGAGCATCACGCGCGGGCCCAGGACAACGGCTTTGGGCTTATGCTGCTTCTGGAATTCGAAGCGTGAGCCCTCGGGTCCGTATTTGTATGTCTGGATCTGCAGCGGGCAATGGCCGGCCTGATCGCAGATCGGGCAGTCGAGCGGGTGGTTGATGAGGAGGAACTCGAGGTTGTCCTTCTGGGCGCGGTCGACGACTTCGCTGGTGCGATTGGTACGCACGACCATACCGTCGGTCACGTCGACCGAGCAGCTCGTCATCAGTTTGGGGAAGAACTGGATGACGGGTTTCCCATCTTCGTCAACCTGCACCTCTCCTGAGTCGCGATCGCGCACGGGCGAGCCGATCTCGACGAGGCACTGCCGGCAGTTCGCCGGGATCGACATCGAGGGGTGGTAGCAGAAGTGCGGCAGCTCCACGCCATGGTCAAGGCAGAACTGAAGCAGCTTAGGCTTCCCCTCGAACTCAAATGTCTGGTTATCTATTGTAATCTGAGGCATCTCGCTCCTCTCTTAGTACCTGCTCGGGCAATGATTAAACCTCGGCGCGGGCCGGCTCGACCGCGACTCCGACGGCTTCAATCCGGTATTCGACCGGTGCAACCGTCTGCGTGTTTGACTCTTCCGCGTAATGCTGTTGCTGCTCTTCCGAGAGCTCTTGCCGCGCCAGTCGTCCCTCGACCAATACCTGGCGGCCTGAAATGTCCGTCGGCACGGTGAACTGATATTCGCCGTCGTCATCTTTCGCTACCGCAACGCGGATAACATCGCCGGTCGCGGTTTCTAACACAAGCCAGCATCCTTTCGACCGGCATACGTCACGCACGACTCCAGACACAGCGACGAGCTCGCCTTCAAGACCGGCTGCATCGTCCAACAGCTCGTCTGTTGACATCACCACAGGCGACGTAACGCCGGCACCATACGCATCGTATTCGACGGCCGGCTCCGGCTCGGACGTTGCACAGCCTGCGACGAGCAGAACAAAGAGCGTGATGATGAGGAAATGCTTCATGATGGCGATTCGGACGCGACCGAAACTATGTCAGGCGACGGCGACCTGGCTGGTGGCAAAAACGGACGGCTTGCACTTAGCCTCGAACTCGCTGCGGAACCGCTGGATGGTATGGCGGACGGGCCATGCGGCAGCGTCGGCCAGAGCGCAGACGGTTCGGCCTTCCATTTGCGTGGTGAGATCGAGGAGTAGATCAAGGTCGCGGAGGTTGCCTTCACCCTCGTCGATACGCGTCACCAGGTCCTTCAGCCAGCCGGTTCCTTCGCGGCATGGCGTACACTGACCACAACTCTCGTGCGCATAGAACTGTGTGATTCGGCGGAGGAAGGACACCATGTCGGTATCCTCATCGAGAACCAGCAACCCGGCGGTTCCCATCATCGAGCCCGCATCTCGAAGCGACTCGGCATCCATCGTCACACCAACGATCTGATCGGCACGCAGAACCGGCGTTGACGACCCTCCGGGCACGATGGCCTTCAGCTTCTTGCCACCGCGCATACCTTTACAAACATCATCGATAAGATCGGTGACCAGCATGCCGGTCGGATACTCGTAGACGCCCGGACGATTCACGTGGCCTGAGATCCCATACAGCACGGGCCCCGGATGTTTCTCCGCACCGATGCCGGCATACCATGCCGCGCCGCGGTTGATGATCAGCGGCACGCAGGCGAGCGACTCCACGTTGTTGATCGTGGTTGGATAACCCCAGACGCCCGATTGAGCGGGGAAGGGCGGCTTGATGCGCGGGTAAGCGCGTTTGCCCTCGATGCTCTCCATCAGGCTCGTCTCTTCACCGCAGATATAGGCGCCTGCACCTTTGTGGATCACGATGTCCGTCGTGAAGCCTGTGCCCATTATGTTCTCGCCGACATATCCCTTGGCGTAAAGCTTCTCGAGCTCACGCTCCATATGCCGGATGTAGTGCGCGAATTCACCCCGCACGTACAGATAGCACGTGGTGATGGACATGGCGTAGCACGCGATCAGGATCCCCTCGAAAACGAGATGAGGGTTGTACTCCATCAACTGGCGGTCCTTAAACGTGCCCGGCTCAGACTCGTCGCCATTACAGCAAAGAAAGCGTGGCTTCCCTTCTTCGACGGGCGGCATGAAGCTCCACTTCAGACCGGTGTTAAAACCGGCACCGCCACGGCCCCGGAGCCCGCTCGCCTTGACCTCATTGGTCACCTTGGTCGGATCCCAGTCGCCGTTAAGGACCTGGCGCAGCGCCCCGTATCCGCCGTTGGCTTCGTAGACATCAAGAAGGTGGATATCCTTGATCGGCGGCAGAAGCACGCGTTCGTACTCCTTCCAGTTACCGGCTTTCGTCTGATGAGACCTTACTTCCATGATCGATCAGGGGAGAACATCGGCGGCGTTAAGCCGAACCGATGATGCGAATATCGGTGCGAATGATGCGTCGGCGCCGAACGTCCGGCGCGCATTGTACGCTGAACCCGAAGGTTCGGTATAGACTTCAACTTGCCGCTCGCTCAGGTTGACGATCCAGTACTCAGGAATACCCGAGCGGGCGTAGAGTGCGCGTTTTATGTCGACGTCAAAGTCGTACGTGGTGTCGGATACCTCTACGACGAGAAGTGCATTCCTGGGATGAGCGGCGGCATAATCTCGAATGGTTCCGACCACGACGGCAACATCAGGCTCCGGAACGTTTCGGTCGCCCAGGTCCAGCGGTGCCTGGATTCTGAGATGAACTTCTTCGGGCATTCCTGACCGCAGCGCTCCAACCAGGAGATGGAGTGCGGTTGCGTGTCTACTTCCCTGCGGGCTCATCTCAATCAGCTCCCCGTCGATCAGTTCCACACGCGCATCGGGCGGCAGGACACCGGCCTCCGCCATACGCTCGAAGGCGTCACGCGTGAAGCGATAGCGCCGTACTCCCTGCCTGCGATATGTCCGGGGGCGAATCGATTCCATTCTTACCTGAGCGTCTCAGAAACAGGCGGCGTGACCGAGCCCTCGACAGCCGATGCATCTGAACGCCGATTCCCCTGCATCTCATCCTCGTCTTGAGGTAGTGTCACCGAGACGAACGGCGGAATGCTGTCGTCGCGAAGTGAATCGATGAGTGCGTCGATTTTCTCGCGCGTCAAGTTATGGACGTACGAGCCGTTGGTCACCTGGAGCATGGGGGCCGTACCGCACGATCCGAGACACTCGACGCCTTTGACGGTGAACATGCCGTCGGGCGTGGTTTCCCCGTCCTTGATGCCGAGCTTGTCTTCGATGTAGTGCAGCATGTCGTAACCGCCGCATACCTGACATGAGAAGCAGGTACACACGTCGATGACGTGCTTGCCCATCTCCTTCTTGTAATACTGCGTGTAGAACGTGGCCACGCCGTACGTCTGTGAGTACGGCATATCCAGTTCGTCGGAGACGAGCTGAATGACCTCGGGCGGCAGCCAGCCAAATTTCTCTTGAGCCAGCCAGAGCGTTTTCATGACCGCTCCTTCGGCCGAAGGATACTGGCGGACGAACTCCTGGATCAGCGCCTTTTCTTCGGCGGTGAAGATGAGCTCATCCTTCGAAAAAGCCGGCTCGGGCCGGCGTTCCGGTGGCTGTACGTACGGCCCGTTCTGGGTATCGGCCATGTTTCTTCTATTGATGTCGCGCAGGCAGTGCCGCGCTTTACTGACAACTATTTATCTGATTCACCCATCACCGGGTCAACCGAACCGATCATGACGACGGCATCGGCAATGAGCGACCCATCCATCATGTACTCGAGCCCCTGCAGGTTGGTGTACGACGGCGCCTTGATATGAACCCGCCACGGGTGGCCCGTTCCGTCACTCACCATATAGAAGCCGAGTTCACCTTTTGGCGACTCCACCGCGCTGTAGGCGTGTGCCCCCTTCGGCGGCGCGATGCCGGTGTCGGTGTACATGAAGTCATGAATCATCTGCTCCATCCCGTAATACACCTCGTCCTTGCTCGGATAGCCATGCTTCGAGTCGTCCGTGCGAATCGGACCCTCCGGCATTTTCTCGAGGCACTGACGGATGATCTTGATGCTTTCGAGCATCTCCTCCATCCGCACGAAATACCGTGCGAGACTGTCGCCTTCGGTGCGCATCGGGATGTCGAAGTCGACCTCGTTGTACCGCAGGTACGGTTCGAAGCGCCGGATATCGTACTCCACGCCACTCGCGCGGAGGTTCGGCCCTGTCATGCCGAGGTCCATCACTTCATCCGCAGTGAGCGTACCTACATCGAGCGTGCGGTCGATCCAGATCCGGTTTCGGTTGAGTACCTTTTCCCAGCCGCGATGAGCTTCGGGAAACTCATCCACGAATTTGCGGATGAGCGCTAATCCTTCCGGTGTTACGTCGCTGGCGAGCCCACCGATGCGGCTGTGTGACACAGTGAGCCGCGCGCCGGCCACCTCGTCAAATATCTTATGTATCTCCTCGCGGTACTTGAACGCCCAGAGGAAGACCGACACGGCCCCGGCGTCCATCAAACCGACGCCCATCCAGAGCAGGTGCGAGGAAATCCGCGCCAGCTCCGACATAATCATGCGGATCCACTGCGCGCGTTCGGGCACGTCAACGGCCGCCAGCTTTTCGACGGCGAGACACCACGCCACGTTGTTCGAATACGGCGACAGGTAGTCCATGCGATCCGTATAGGGCATGAACTCCTGGAACGTCTTGTTCTCGGCCAGCTTTTCGAGACCACGGTGGAGATATCCGATATCGAGCACAGTACGCTCGATCGTTTCGCCGTCAAGGCTCACAACACACCGGAGCACGCCGTGCGTAGCGGGGTGCTGCGGGCCGATGTTGAGCACCATCTCGTGCTCCAAAGGATCACGAGCCGCATCGTGCTGCGGCAGCGTGCCGTCAAGCCATGAGTGCTTGCTCTCGAGGCGTTCATACAGCGCCTTGTTATGGCGCGGCCAGAACTGGAAGGCGTTGCCTAAGTCGGGCGTTCCGGTGGCGGAAGAAAAGCTCATTCGGTCTGTAGCGCTTACTTCTTAGTGTCGTCGCCGACGGGTTCCTGATAGCTCTTCGGCGGCTTATGGCCGTGGGCGGCGGGGAACGGATCGAAGATGATGTCGCCTTCCGGAACCTGCGACGTAACACCGGAAGGCTTAGCGCTCATCCGCAAATTCGTGGATGAGTTTCCCGAAGCACATCGCGGATGGGAAAAGGTGCTCAACCGAAACCGGATCTGGATCGACCGCACGCTCGACGTAGGTACGCTCACCGCGGAAGAAGTGATCGACCTCGGCATGACAGGGCCGAACCTCCGTGCGAGTGGCGTGGAGTATGATATCCGTCG
>CBFGYX010000080.1:0-7314 GCA_965653075.1 uncultured bacterium | reverse complement strand
ATCGGCCTGATCGTGGTTGATGAAGAGCACGAGGGCTCGTACAAGCAGTTTGAGCCGGATCCTCGATATCATGCCCGCGATGTTGCCGTGATGCGGTCGCATATGGCGGGAGCCGTCTGCATTCTCGGCTCGGCCACGCCGTCGCTGGAGAGCCTGATGAACGCGCGCGGCGGTAAGTACGAGCTGCTTGAGATGATGGAACGCGTGCCGCTTGCCGAGGGCGTGGCGACGTTGCCGAACCTGCGCGTTGTCGACCTCGCGAAGGAGAAGAAGCGCCATCAGTTGAAAGGGGCGATCTCGGATGATCTTCGCGATGCAATTCAGCAGCGTCTCGATCGGAAAGAGCAAGTGATTCTGCTTCAGAATCGACGCGGATATGCGCCGTTGATCGAATGCGACTCGTGTGGATGGGCGCCGGAGTGCGTCGACTGCGCCGTCACGCTGACCTATCACAAGCAAAAGTCACAGCTTAGATGTCACTATTGCGGCCGTGCGTGGCGCGTTCCGAGAACATGCCCGAGCTGCGACGAGGATGCACTTCAACAACTGGGCGCAGGGACCCAGCGCGTAGAGGAGGAAGTGGCAAGAGTTTTCCCCGATGCGCGCATCATGCGGATGGACCTCGACACCACATCCCGCAAGAATGCTCATCATGAGATGCTGTCGGCATTCGGCCGGGGCGAAGTCGACATTTTGCTCGGCACGCAGATGATCGCCAAAGGGCTGGACTTCCCCCGAGTCACGCTTGTTGGCATTATCAATGCCGACGGCGGCATGAGGCTACCCGACTTTCGTGCTGAGGAGCGGACCTTCCAGCTCATCATGCAAGTTGCGGGAAGAGCGGGACGCGCTGATCTCGCCGGTGAGGTGATTTTGCAAACGCGGAATCCGGAGCACCCGGTGGTGACTCGTGCGCTAGAGCATGACTACAACGGCTTCGCGGAGTGGACGCTTCAACAGCGGCGCGAACATGGCTACCCGCCATATGCACGGCTGGCGGCCGTCGAGTTCAAAGGACTGGACGAACGCGACGTGAGCACGGCGGCATCGAGATGGGCCGCGGCACTTCAGCAGAATGCAGACGGTGTTCAGATCCTTGGTCCCGAGCCGGCATTTATCGAGCGCATCAAGAAGATGTACCGATATCAACTGATCGTCAAAGCGTCGAAGTCGCTCGGTGGCAATACCGTTCAACAGATGCTGCGAAAGACTCGCGACCAGTTTGGGCAGATGCCGCGCGGGGTTCGGCTGACCATCGACATCGACCCCGTCGGACTGCTGTGAGAACAAATACTGCGGATCCGAACCGCTTGTTTTTCAGTGTGTTCAATGCTCATATCAGACACCAACTTGATTAGAATATGTTGAAGCAAGCTACATTCGGGGCGGGCTGTTTCTGGGGCGTCGAAGTGACGTTTCGGAACACGAAGGGCGTGAAAGATGCTCTGGTCGGTTATATGGGCGGTCATGTTGATAACCCGACTTATGAACAAGTATGCACCGACCGGACGGGGCATGCTGAGGTTGTGCACGTGACGTACGATCCGGAGGAAGTTAGCTTCGAGACTTTGCTCGATGTCTTCTGGAACGCACACGATCCTACTCAAATGAACCGGCAGGGTCCGGATGTGGGCACTCAGTACCGGAGCGCAATCTTTGTTCACGACGACGAGCAGCGGCAGATCGCGGAGCGGTCGAAAGCGGCATTGCAGGAGAGCGGCAAACACAGTAAGCCGATCGCCACGACGATCGAAGAGGCGAAGACGTTCTGGCGAGGCGAGGAATACCACCAGCGCTACCTCGAGAAGCGCGGCCTGGCTTCGTGCCACATCTGATGCGCGCGGTAACGCGGCGCTTCAATCTAACTTCAAGTTCAGGCGCTGGAACCTGCCTTAACGGCTCTTGTTGACGGAGCCAAAGGGCAAGTCCCATACGGCCAGCTCCCTCTGAACTCCGTCAGGACCGGAAGGTAGCAGCGGTAGGAGGTCGCAGCGGCGCGATATGGGTAGCTTGCCCTTTTTCTATTTGTGCTTTTCGTAGCCAGGCTCACCCAATCCCGCCGCATCACCGATGGCGAGTTCGAATGGATCGTACGACGCGGTAATCGTCGGGGCCGGTCCGGGTGGTGCAACGGCAGCCGCATTTATGGCGCGCGCCGGTCTCAGGGTGATGCTCGTCGACAAGGCCTCGTTCCCGCGCGATAAAATTTGCGGAGACGCCATCAGCGGTAAGAGCGTCGACGTACTGCGCCGGCTCGAGTTGATCGACCAGATCCTCACGGCGCCTCAGGTCAAGTCCTGGGGTATTGATTTCGGCGGACCAGACGGCAGCGTGGCGTCCATCCCATTCACACAAGAACTCGATCGAGACATCCCGCCGGGCTTCGTGTGTGCGCGCGAAACCTACGACCAGATCCTGTTTGAGCGGGCGATCGAATGGGGAGCGGAGCCGCGCCTTCAGACACAGGTCAAGCAGCTGATCCAGGAGGACGGTGTTACCCGCGGCGTGATTGTCAAGGGAGTCGACGCGGAGGAGGAAATACGCGCTCCGATCGTCATCGGGGCCGACGGCGCCTACTCAGTCGTGGCGCGCGAACTCGGGCTCGAGCAACTCGATGAGCGCTATTACAGCGCCGGCCTCCGGGCGTACTACCGCGGCGTGACAGGTTTTAACGCGCATAACCACATCGAGCTGCACTTCCTCTCCGATGCCTTGCCCGGCTATTTCTGGATCTTCCCGATGGCCAACGGGATGGCGAACGTCGGCATCGGGATGTTGAGCTCAGCGATTAAACGCCGGGATGTGAAGCTCAAGCAGCTCCTCGCGCAGTGCATCGAACACCCGAGCTTTCGGGACAGATTCGCTGAAGCCACGCCCGTCGGATCGGTAAAAGGATGGGGCCTACCGCTGGGATCCAGGCCCCGGCCGATGGTCGGTAACGGCTGGATGCTCGTGGGCGATGCGGCAAGCCTTATCGATCCGTTTACGGGGGAAGGCATCGGCAATGCGATGGTCAGCGGAGAGATAGCTGCCCGGTACACCATCGAAGCATCTGCACAGAGGCGCTTTGATGCGGCGTTTCTTGCCGGCTACGAGCGGGATGTTCGGTCTTACCTCGGCAACGAGCTGCGGATTAGCCATGCGTTGCAGCGGCTGTCGGGTATCCGCAGTCTGATCGGTTTCGTGATCCGCAAGGCCGCGACGTCGCCGCAAACCGCCGCGGCCATCAGCTGCATGTTCGACGATGAACAGGAACGGCGTAAACTCCTCCAGCCCTCATTCTACTTTAAGCTGCTCGCCTCCTGAAGATGAAGCCCGGCGGAAGTTGGTGCTTCATGCCGCCGGATTACAACATTTTTTCGGGAATGGCGTTGGCGAGACATCATAACAATCACCCAATTCGCACTAACACATGTACGAAATCCTCTTGATGGGCGCTCCGGCCGAAGGTCAGGGAAACCCGATCGTTGCGCTGCTGCCGTTCGTACTCATCTTCGTCGTCTTCTACTTCTTCATCATCAGACCCCAGAAGAAGAAAGAAGAGACGAGACGGGCCATGATCGAAGCCGTCAAGAAAGGCGATCGCGTGGTGACCATTGGTGGCGTGCACGGCACCGTAACGCAGGTCGATGACGGAAGTGTGTTGGTTCAGGTAGATAACAACGTCAAGCTGCGCGTGGACAAGAACGCCATTGCATCGACCGGGGCCGAGCAGTAGATGCCCGAGGTCGGGTATGCGGTAATGTGTGTGGCTTGAACTGAAGGTGGTGGAAAATATGTCGGACCCGGTAGTTCGTGACCAGAGCGACTTTCGTTTCGACGCGATCGAGGATGCGATCGAGGAGATCCGTAACGGCCGTCTCGTGATCGTGGTGGACGATGAGGATCGGGAGAACGAGGGCGACTTTGTCGGTGCGTCAGAGCTCATCACGCCGGAGCTTGTCAACTTTATGGCTACGCACGGCCGCGGCCTCATCTGTGCGTCGATAACCAAGGAGCGCGCCGGCGAGCTCGAGCTCGAGATGATGGTTAGCGACCGCAACACGTCGCTGTACGACACGCCGTTTACGGTATCGGTGGATTATCGCCGCGGCACGACGACCGGCATCTCGGCCGCCGACCGGGCGAAGACCATCCGCGCGCTCGTTGATCCGGCCTCCGAGCCGGGTGAATTCGCGCGGCCGGGTCACGTTTTTCCGCTGCGGGCACAATCGGGCGGCGTCTTGCGCCGCGCCGGTCATACCGAAGCCAGCCTGGATCTGGCACGCCTTGCCGGACTCAAGCCGGGGGGCGTCCTCGTTGAAATCATGAACGAGGATGGGTCGATGGCGCGTACCGAGCAGCTCATGGAGCTCGCGCGGCGCTTCGAGATGAAGATCATCACGATCAAAGATTTGATCGCGTACCGTCTTCGTCATGAGAAGCTGATTCACCGCGAGGTGGAGATCGACATGCCGACGCGTTTCGGCAATTTCAGGCTGATCGCCTACGAAGAAAAGCATACCGGCGATGTACACCTCGCCCTCGTGAAGGGGGAATGGGAGGAAGGCGAACCGGTGCTCGTTCGCGTCCATTCGCAGTGCGTTACCGGAGATATCTTCGGCTCGATGCGGTGCGACTGTGGTGACCAGCTTGCGCGCGCCATGATGCAGGTCGATAAGGAAGGGAAGGGGGCCGTGCTGTACATGAAGCAGGAAGGACGCGGCATCGGCCTCGTCAATAAGCTGCGTGCGTACAAGCTGCAGGAAGAAGGCCTCGATACGGTGGAAGCGAATGAGGCACTGGGCTTCAAGATGGATCACCGCGATTACGGCATCGGATGTCAGATCCTGCGCGATCTCGGCATCCGCAAGCTCCGCCTCATGACGAACAACCCGCAGAAGCGCGTGGGGCTGGCGGGCTATGGCCTCGAGATCGTCGACCGCGTGCCGATAGAGATTCCGCCCAACGAAGTCAATGAGCGCTACCTCGAGACCAAACGCGACCGGATGGGTCACCTCATTCTCGAGACGACCAACCACGACGCGGACGTGCTGAAGCACATTTTGTAAGTCGTCATCACCTCACTCGGCCGTCGACGTATGCGAGACGCATCGACAGCGGCCATCGAACGGTGCGGGTTTTTCCCCATAGATCCCGCATCTGATCGGCGATGACGTTTCGAGGATCGGCGCCATGGTAGCGGATGTACCGCTGCGTGGCCGACCACGTCAACAGATAATCGAGCATCTGCTCGGCGGTCCACTCGACGCTCATCTCGAAGCGTTCGGGTTCGATGTCATCAAAGGGGAAGGGAAGCGTTGCGTAGCCGCTGTCGACGTAGCTCCGCTCGCGGGGCCAGAACGTGCCGAGGATCTGGTTGGCGAGGCTGTATATGAGCGGGTCGATCTCGGGCGATACGTTCGACATCTCGTACGAGACGAGGGCGATGACCGCGCCGGGGGCAGCAACCCGCCGAACCTCCCCATAGAACGCGTCGTGATTAAACCAGTGCGCCGATTGCGCGGCAACGATTAGGTCCGCCGTTCCATCCTCCAGCGGCGAAACCTCGGCCGGCGCCTGAATGTATTCCACGCGCTCGTGCGAGTGCGCATGTCGCAGCTGCTTGTCGCTGATATCCGTTGCGATGACCCGGTCGAAGTGGGCGGCCAGCGCAACCGATGCCTGGCCATTGCCGCAGCCAACATCCCACACAATCTCGCGCTTCCGGACGAGCCCGGCCAGATAGACGAACATTTCGGCCGGATAACGCGGTCTGGATCGTGCGTATTCCTCGGCTTGCGCTGAGAAGTGGTCGGGGATGGCGGTCATGAATGCGTCCGAGCGAGCTCGTTGTAAATGGAAGCGACTTGCGTCTCAATTTCTGCTTTCGTCTGCGTCGTATCAATCACATAGTCTGCATAAGGACGCAAGCGATCTGACGGCCACTGGTTACGGATTCGCGCTCGGATGTCGGCTTCCGACGCGCCGTCACGCAACATGACGCGGCGCACGCGCTCGTCCTCGGGCGCATCCACGACGAGTACCTTGTCCAC
Source organism: uncultured bacterium (assembly GCA_965653075.1). Classification (GTDB taxonomy): domain Bacteria; phylum Bacteroidota; class Rhodothermia; order Rhodothermales; family CAZKDQ01; genus CAZRTY01. The sequence continues at coordinate 1,279 of CBFGYX010000080.1, read as the reverse complement.
GTGCCTGTAACCGCCCGATTCTATGAGCACCGCGGCCTCCTTCACATAGAGTGGCACGCCCGCCTTGTCCGCCTCCTCGCGCTTGTGGCCAAACATCTCAAACAAGCGCGGATGCACGATATTCGTGAGCCGCCTGAGCATCTCGGGATCCGGGAAAACCATTTGCGCCAGGTAACTTCGGTTCAGCGCACCGTCGTCAGAGTAGCTCTCGGGGCCGAACGTTTCCCGAATCAACTCCACTACATCGGGCCGGGTCATCAACTTTTTGGCTTCGTCGTCGGCGTAGAAGACGCGCGCGCCATGCTGCTCGAAAATCCGGCAAATGGTTGTTTTACCGCTGCCGATGCCGCCGGTGACGCCAAGTGACTTCATGGGTTATAACCTCCACCTCACGCTGAGTGACATATTGGGGATGGTGAGCAGGCGGCCGCGCCGCGCCTCGCGCCGGATGTTATCAGCCTCAACTTCTGGAAGATCGCCGTAGAGCCGGTACTGAATCCGCTGAAATGTGAGCCAGCCCTCCAGGCTGATGTACGAGCGACCGAACGAAGCGTTGACAGCAGCCGTCGGCCCGTACTGCCTGACCCATGCCCGCCCGGGCCGGGTAACCATGGCGGTGGCGTCGTCGTGCTCTGCTGATGACGGCGTGTAGCGCACCGTAAGCGCGCGGTTGTAATCGGTGCGGATGAACGTGCGCGCGCCGACTTCGGCCACCACTCGGTCGCCCGTGCGGATACGCAGCCAGCCGTTGTACGTGCGGAGCGTGTCGAAGGGGATCTCGGCAAAGGAGTTCCAGAAGAGACGACCGAGATGAAGTTCGGACTGCCCCGCCTGGGCAATGGCGCGCAAACCATTGCCGAAATCGTGCCCGGCGTCGAGATCGAATCTCATCTCACGGGCAGACTGATCGGTGGGCCGCCTGCCCTCGATTGTGAAGTCGTCGACCGTGTAGGTGGCGCGGATCTCAGGCCTGAAGGCAACCCGCGTAGCGGCGGACGGCGACCAACGTACGATGGGCCGCAGGCGCAACGACCGCTGCACGTTGTTTTCTGCCGAGCGCCGTGCGTTCAGGAAGACGGTATGGTACCGCGAGGCGAACACCGAGAGGTCGGTAGACAAATAGCGCGACCACCGGTAGGCGAACGTGGCGCGGGCGTTGGCATACGCTTCATCCCGGTCATCCGGATTGTTGTCGGGCGTATCGCGACGCGTGATGCTGACCATCGACTCGGCGCTGACGTAGCCCCGCCGGCCAAGGTCTTGCTGTAGTTGAGCCCGG